>NZ_JAMSHL010000109.1:0-270 GCF_026521175.1 Aminobacter sp. MET-1
CCGCTACGCGGCACCCGCGGGCAAGGAATGGGCACCCGAGGACTTGGGCGGACTGCGCATCGCCACCTCGTACCCCAATCTCGTGCGTAAGGACCTGGCCGAGCGCGGCTTGGAGGCCACGGTGATCCGTCTCGACGGGGCCGTGGAGATTTCCATTCAACTCGGTGTCGCCGACGCCATCGCGGACGTGGTCGAGTCGGGTCGCTCACTGCGTCAGAACAATCTCGTCGCGTTCGGCGAATCTTTGTGCGATTCCGAGGGTGTTCTCAT
>NZ_JAMSHL010000110.1:0-270 GCF_026521175.1 Aminobacter sp. MET-1
TTTATCAACTGCCGCACGTAGACGTGGGTTAGTTGCAGGATCACCACCACCTAAACGTGCTGCTGTAACTAATTCACGAATAATTTTAGTGAAAATCTTACCGCGTTTCGCATCTTGCGCTGCTTTACGGTGTTTAGTATTGGCCCATTTACTATGACCTGCCATGAAAATATCTCCAAACGTGGTCTAATAATTAAATAACAAATTCTTCAATCGCTTGCTGATTGCTGGCTGACTTAGTTAATTTTGCCGCCAGTGGCGCATCTAACC
>NZ_JAMSHL010000111.1:0-270 GCF_026521175.1 Aminobacter sp. MET-1
GCTGATCGCAGACCATACGAGTATCTTCCTGGTTTATAAAATCTGTGCTTTCCTGCCGCTTCTCGGGATGTTGACCATATTCCTGCCTGATTACCGTCATAAAGCGTGAATTATGGGTGGCTTAAGATAAACTTCGGCCACCTCGCATTCCTTATGCCATGAGGCTTTGCTCTCACTCCGTCATCGGTTTTGTCCAAACCTGCTTTTTATCGTGCTTATTGTCGATTTATTAAGGTTTCAACAATTATTCATAAACACAATGATGAAAAT
>NZ_JAMSHL010000112.1:0-270 GCF_026521175.1 Aminobacter sp. MET-1
AGCCTCTTGTCCTTAATTGCCCCAGCTATTTTCTTTAAACATGCGTAAAGGATAGGGGCTATCGTGCGTTCGTGGTCATTCAGATATCCATTGCGAGACGATAACGCCAAACCGTCCGCAGCCCGAACCGTCGGAGCGCCGATGATATCAATTGTCATATTGAGATATTTGACCATCGAGCGAATGACGGCCAACTGCTGATAGTCCTTTTCCCCAAAAAACGCCACGTCTGGCTGCACAATGTTTAACAGTTTGAGGACGATAGTGGCC
>NZ_JAMSHL010000113.1:0-269 GCF_026521175.1 Aminobacter sp. MET-1
GCACATGCTTGTTCAACGCCACGTACCCGATGCTGGCGAACACCAACCATTCCATGGTCGTCGGATACCGCAGCAGCCCAGCGAATTGCATACGCAGCCACAGCGCGGCCGTACCGGCACGGCCCAGATGGAAGCCGGCGTCTTCTCTGGTCGGTGCGGGCGGCGCTGCCGGGACAGACGTACCCCCGGGAAGCCGGTCCAGGAGATGACGGAACAGCCGGGTGTCGAGAAGTAGCAGATGCGGGGTACCGACGCCGGAATCTCTGATC
>NZ_JAMSHL010000114.1:0-269 GCF_026521175.1 Aminobacter sp. MET-1
GTACTGCATAACGCGGCGACAGGCGCTTGATGATCAGATAGGTGAAAAACATCCCCAGCACCAGGCCAGTGCGATGTTGCGCGGCGACAAAAATCTCGCTGCCGATCTTGAACAGAATCCCCGCCAGCAAGGCGGCCGCCAATGAGGCGGGGATGCGCTTGACCAGTTTTTCAAAGCTGCCGGTCAGCCCGCAGAGCGTGACCAGCACCGCGCAGGTGATATAGGCGCCGATGGCCTCGCCGTAACTTACTCCACCCAGGCTTGTGATC
>NZ_JAMSHL010000115.1:0-269 GCF_026521175.1 Aminobacter sp. MET-1
GCGATCGTCCACGCCGCCGCTCCCGTGGCCAGCGTCGTCGCAGCAACCGTCGTGAGCGTCAACGTGATGCCAACGGCAACGAAATCGAAGGCTCGGAAGAGACCGGCGAAGCTACCGCGACTGGCGAACCGACTGGTACCGAACTGGCTGCCGGCCTGGCCGTGACCGCTGCTGTTGCCAGCTCGGTCATCAGCGCACCTGCTGAAGCCCAGGCCAACGAGCAAGCTGAAGCCGCTACCGCCGCCATCCAGGAAACCCCTGTTGTAGAG
>NZ_JAMSHL010000116.1:0-269 GCF_026521175.1 Aminobacter sp. MET-1
GGCCACCGCATTGATCCGCGAGCGGTCGGTGGCCGGTGCCTGGACCAGGTCGGGGAACAGCACGCCGAGGGCGGCGGCGATACGGTCGAGGGTCGACAGGCTGACATTGACGTCGCCGCTCTCGATGCCCACCAGCATCCGCCGGCTGACACTGGCCGCGCGGGCCAGCGCTTCCTGGCTGAGGCCGGCTTGCAGGCGCAGGCGGCGGACGTTGCCGGAGACATGTTCGAGGACGCTGGGGCGTTCGGTAGGGTTGGGCAATATATTGC
>NZ_JAMSHL010000117.1:0-268 GCF_026521175.1 Aminobacter sp. MET-1
GAGAGATAGACGTCGTTGTGGAAGTAGACGTCGCCCGGCTTCATGGTCTCGAGCGGGAAGTCGCGAGCCACCGGATGCACCAGCGCGGAGTAGGAACGCCCCGTCAGCTTGCGCAGATTGCGGTCGTGAATTCCGGCGCGGAAATCGTGGGCGTCACGAATCATCGGTGACCGCGACGTCCGCGAAATGGCCGTCTCCACTTCCATTTCGACGCTTGCGAGGTAGCCGGCCACGATCTCGACGAGAACGGGATCAGGCGCAGGCGCGT
>NZ_JAMSHL010000011.1:0-191338 GCF_026521175.1 Aminobacter sp. MET-1
CCAAGATCCAGCGCCATGCCGGGATTGCGGGCAATGGCGTGCGTCTCGGCCGCGTTCGCAGCCAGGCGCGAAGGCAAGGACATGACAGTGGCCGACATAGAAGCTTCTCCAACCATCTCAGTGTCAGCCTTCCAGGATCGTGCGGCGGAACAGCTGGGCAAAACGGGCGCCATCGACCGCGAGCGCGACATCGACAGGCTGCCCCAAGCTGGCGCCGTTCAATTCGGATTCGCCGCGATGGGAACGACGGTCGACGATGGTCTGGCCGCGTGAGCGCGCCCCATCCGTGCAGACACTGACCGGGAACCGCCGCGTCGTCAGTCCTGCTGGGTCGACAACCGCGCAGACCGTGCCGGCATCGCCCAGGGCTGCGATGGTGCCGTCAGGGATGCGTTTCTGGTCGGAATCCTTGACGGCCATGTGCCGGAACAGCTTGGCGCATAATTGCGCCACGGGACGGCTCGACCTTTCAAGGGTCGCGACATCATCCTCCGACACGGCCGCGCTGTAGAAGACGTCGAGCCCGTACATCATCGTCGGGATGCCGCTGTCGACGACGATCGCCACGGCTTCGGGATCGGCCCAGCTGTTGAATTCGGCGACCGGCGTGGCGTTGCCGATGCTGGCGCTGCCGCCCATGAAGACGATCCTGCCGAGCCGGGCCGCCACGTCGGGATACATGCGCAGCAAAAGCGCCACATTGGTCAGTGGCGCCAGCGCAATCAGCGTCGGCGGCGTCGGGCTGGCCAGTATCTCCCGCCGCATCAGTTCGACGGCATGGATGTCGCTGCCGCCTTCAGGAACGGCGAGCTCCAGCCCGGCGAGACCGTTATGGCCGTGGACATGGGCGGCGTCGCGTGGCGCGGCGATCAGCGGGCGCGAGGCGCCGCGGGCGACGGGAACATGCCCGGCGCCGGCAACGGCAAGGACGGCACGGGTGTTGCGGTAGACATTGTCGAGCGAGGTGTTGCCGGCAACGCAGGTCACCGCCCGCAGGTTGATGGCAGGATGCAGCGCGGCAAATGACAGCGCCAGCGCGTCATCGACGCCGGTATCGACATCGATCAGGATTTCGATTGCTGGTGCCATGTCACTCGGTGCTTTCCATTGCTTCTGCGACGTCCTCGATCAGCGGCTGGTCGAGGAAATCGATGGTCAGGGTCTCGAACGACCGCTTGGGGTAAGCGAAGTCGGCGGGATAGGCTGCAGAAACCCGGTCTGCCGCATCCGTGCCGACATCGATGCCCCAGAACGACAGATGTGTCGCGGTCACGGGGATACGTGCCGAACCTACTCTCTGGCGGCCGTGCAGCAAGACGATTTCGGCAGAATGACCGTTCCTGTTGTGCAGGGCAAATCCGACCTCGCAGTTCCCCGTAGGCAGGACGGCATCGGCGACGCAGACGACGCGGTGGCCGAGTTGCACATGTTCAAAGGTGAGCCGCCCGTCCTTGACGTAAAGCACGTAGCCGCCGCGCCTGTCGCCGCTCGAAATCAGCACGCCGTCTTCGGCGGCAGCGCGGTCGCGGAACGAGGCCGTGACGACCATCGACCGCTCCGAACCCGCGATCATGCTGCTGATCGGCACATGGCTCTGGCCTGGACGGAAGATCAGCCTGTTGCGTGACATCAGCCCGATGGGCGGCCGCGCGCGCAGCAGTTGCACCAGCGTGCGGTCGTCGAGCGGCAGCACATTGTTGGCTTCGGCTTCCTGCCACCAGCGGCCGATCATTTCCTTGAGCAGGTCGGGCTCCTGGGCGGCGCAATCCTGCGATTCCGAAAAATCACCCTCGGTGTCGTAGAGCCGCCAGTCGTCGTCTTCATAGGCATCGCCCTGGCGATGTTCAGTGACCGCCCGCCAGCCCTCGTGCCAGATCGCGCGATGACCGAGGTTCTCCCAATATTGCGTCGCCCTCGGCGCCGGTGCGTCGGCATCGGCAAAGGTCGATGCGAGGCTGCGGCCGTCGCAGGGCAGCGGATGGTCGAGGCCTGCCAGGGACATGATTGTCGGCGCAAGGTCGATGACATGGGAGAACTGCGTCCTGACTTCGCCTGTCGCGGCGATGCCGCCAGGCCAGGACACCACCATGGGCGAGCGCACGCCGCCGAGATCGACATGCTGCTTGTAGCGGCGGAAGGGCGTGTTGCCGGCCATCGCCCAGCCTTGCGGATAATGCGCGCCGCCGTGACGGGTGCCGATATGGTCGAGGCGCTCGAGCTGTTCGTCGACGCTCTGCGGCAGGCCGCTATAGGGCGCGTTGGTGTCGACCGCGCCATCCTTGCCGCCTTCGCGGCTGGCACCATTGTCGGAAAGCACGATGATCAGCGTATTGTCGAGTTCGCCGAGCCGTTCGAGCTCGTCGACAAGGCGACCGAGATGCAGGTCGGTGTGCTCGAGGAAGCCGGCATAGGCCGCCTGGAGATGGGTGTAGAGTAGTTTCTGATTGCTGGAGAGCGTGTTCCAGGCTGAAACCTCCTCGTTGCGCGGCGCAAGTTCGGTCTCGACAGGCGCGATGCCGAGCGCCTTCTGGCGCAGCAATCGGTCTTCCCGCGTCGCGTCCCAGCCCTTGGCGAAGACATCGACATACGGTTCGATGAAGCTGCGCGGCGCCTGGAACGGCGCATGGGTGGCACCGAAGGCCAGCTGCAGGAAGAAGGGTTCCTCGTCGCGGAAGACGGTGTGGTCACGGACATAGGAGATCGCCCGGTCGACCAAATCCTCGGTGAGGTGGTAATTCTCAGGGAATTCGCGGTCGACCTGATGGTTGTCTTCGCACAGCTCCGGCGTCATCTGGTCGGTGCAGCCGGGCAGGAAGCCGTAGAACCGGTCGAAGCCGCGGCCGAGCGGCCAGTTGTGATAGGGCCCGGCCGGCGAAATCTCGTGCGACGGCGTCAGGTGCCACTTGCCGACGAGATAGCTGCCATAACCCTGCTCGCGCAGCATGGCCGGCAGCAGCGCCACGTCGCGGTCGATGCAGCCGCGCGAATTGGGAAAACCGGTGTCGGTGTCGGACAGAAAGCGCATGCCGACGGCATGATGGTTGCGCCCGGTCAGCAGGCAGGTGCGCGTCGGCGAGCAGAGCGGCGTGACGTGGAAATTGGTGTAGCGCAGCCCGCGCGCCGCCAGCCGGTCGATTGTCGGCGTGCTGATCTCCGAGCCGAAGCAGCCGAAATCGGCCCAGCCGGTATCGTCAAGGACGACAACCACGATGTTGGGCTTCTGTTGCTTGTGGTTGCAGCTCGTCGGCCACCAGGGCGTCGACTCGGCGACGGTGCGGCCGACATGGCCCGGAAATTTGTCGTGTTTCATTGCAGGTTCCTCGAAATCAGAAAGATCCGGCTGACTGTGCCGGCATGTCGGCCACGCATCGAAAGCCAAGGTGGCTCGAGGCGGCATCGACTGCGTTGAACGTGCGCGCCGAGACGCGATAGCGGTTGCAGTGGCTGCGATGGCAGAGATAGGAGCCGCCGCGCATGGCCTTCAGCTCAGGCTGGCTCTCAGACCAGCCCTCCGACGTCCATTCCCAGACATTGCCGACCATGTTGAACAGGCCGTAGCCATTGGGCTCGAACGCGTCGGCGGGCGCGGTCGAGAGGAAGCCGTCCTCCGCCGTGTTCTCCCGGGGGAAACGCCCCTGCCAGATGTTGCAGCGGTACCTGCCCTGCTCCAAAAGTTCGTTGCCCCAGGGATAGATCTTGTCTTCCAGCCCGCCCCTGGCGGCGATCTCCCATTCGCTCTCGGTCGGCAGCCGCTTGCCGCTCCAGGCGGCATAGGCCCTGGCATCGTTCCAGGAGATGTGGACGACCGGATGGTCGTCGCGGTCGCGCCAGTCGGTACCGGCGCCGTCGGGCTTCGACCAGCTTGCGCCGCGCACCGGCAGCCACCATTCCGGCGATCCGGTCGTGAGATCGAGCACGTCGTTTTCGGCGCGGGGATGAAGCTGGGCGTAGAAGACGAAGGACCAGCCGATCCGTTCCGCCTCGGAGACATAGTTGGTCGCCGCCACGAAACGGGCGAAAGCGCGGTTGGTCACAGCGGTCCTGTCGATCAGGAAGCCTGGGCTCGCGACCATCCGCCGGGGGCCCTCGCCGTCCTCGGCATAAGCCTCGGGGCCGTCATAGCCGATGCGCCGGAAGCCGCCGGGAACAGCAGCCATGCCTGACAAGTCGGCCTTGCCAGCGCCTGGTATGGCCTCGTGCGAAGGGGCCAGCTGCGGCTCGCTTTCCCGGACGGGTGAACAACACGACATCGCGGCGTTTCCTGGTGATAGCAGGAGCTTCAGCTGGTGACTTCAACTCCAGACGATGGCTGGATTATTTGACAAAGCTCCATCAGGGGCCAATACATTTAGACTTGAAGGTAATTCCAATAGGTTATGAGGCAGGCACCCAGCATGTCGTTCGAAGTTCCCAACCTGACGCTGCTCAAGCACTTCGTCACGGTCGCCGAGGACAAGGGAATATCGAAGGCGGCCAAGCGCTTGCGCATCTCGCAGCCGGCGCTTTCCAAGAACATCAAGCGGCTCGAGGAGCTGCTCGGCACGCGCCTGTTCGAGCGCCATTCCGGCGGCGCCGACCTGACACCGACCGGGCAGGCTTTTTTCAACAGGGCGCAGATCATCGGGCTCGAATACGAGCATGCGGTGCAGGAGATCCGTAATCTTCTGTCCGAGCAGGACGCCACGATCAGGGTGGCGGCGGGCCCGGTCTGGTCGTCGACGATCCTGCCGCCGGCAGCGTCGCGCTTTCACCGGCGTTTTCCCAGGCATCGGCTGTCGGTGCAGACCGGACCGGTCGACCAGCTGATCGAGGATCTGCGGCTTGGGCGGGTCGACATCTTTGCCGGCGCGGTGATTGCCAAGAGCCGGCTGCCGGGCTTCACCTCGCGCCGGGTCGCCAAGGCACAGATCGGCATCATGTGCGCCGAGCATCACCCGCTCGCCAAAGTGGAAGGCCCGGTCGACCCGATGGAACTGGTCAAATACCCGTTCGTCTCGTTCAACCTGAACCGGGACGTGCTGAAGATGCTATCCGACTGGTTGAAGGAACGGGGCGCGCCCCCTGCCCGCTACCTGCTCGAGACCAGCTCGCTCTTCACCTGCGCCGAGCTGGCACGCTCTGGCGACTATCTGTTTTTCGAGTCGACGATGGTGGCCGGCAGCCCGATCGGACAGGGCCTGAAGGTGCTCAAGACCGACAAGGAAATCTTCCAGTACGATCTCGGCTTCGTCTTCCGCCAGGGCATGGACCGGCTGCCCGCCCATAGCGGCCTGATGAAGGCGATGGTCGAGGTGTTCGAAAGCAGAGGCCTGCGCAGCCTGCCGGGCGCCGCCGAATAGGCGGCGCGTCGGGCAACTCAAGGGATAGCGCGCAACGCGTTTCCCTTGAGAACCTTCGCAAGAACAAGAAGATAGAGCGTTTCCGCGTTTTCGAGGAAAAGCGGAAACGCTCGTCAAGCGTCAGTCGATGTCACCGTTGGGCGGCACGATCTCGCGATCGTCGCCAAGTTCGATCACCAGCCGGTGCAAGGTGCCGGTGAAGCGGAAGTCGCCGTCGATGCCGTCGCAGACCGGCGGCAGGCCGCTGCGGCCGATGAACATCGGCACCAGCGCGACGCGCAGCAGGGTCTGGTGCTCACGCTCGCCGGCCTGCACCTGGCCGTTGACGAGAAGCGCGCCGACACCCTTGAGCAGACCTGTCTTGCGGTACTCGAAGCCGAGGGAAACGGCGCCAGAAATGGTCAGCGGCGCCGACACCAGGCGGGTGATCTCGCCGACATGGTTGTAGCTGTAATGGAGCCTGCCGTCCTTGAGGTAGAGCACATAGCCGCTGCCATTGTTGCCGTAGCTGACCAGCGTACCCTCAGACTGCGGATCGATGGTCACCTCGGCGGTGATCCGGTGCGAGGTGTCCTGGGTCAGCGGTGCTGCCGAAGACGGGATCGATTCGAGCTGCGGATAAAAGACGTAGCGGCTGCGCGAGCGGATGGAATCAGGTTTCGCCTTGGCGCGGAAACGGACCTCGCGGTCGTCGAGCGGCATGACGTCGTAGCGGCCGGCTTCCGCCCACCAGCGTTCCGTCATCTCGCGGAGTTTGGCAGGGTTCTCCTTGGCCAGGTCGCGGGTCTCGTTGAAATCCTCGTCGAGCTTGTAGAGCTCCCAGTCGTCGAGCTCGAAATCGTCGCCGCGCCGGTGCTTGGTGACGGCCTTCCAGCCCTTGTGCCAGATGCCGCGGTGGCCGAACATCTCGAAATACTGCACGTCCTTGCGCGTTGCCGCGTCAGGCGCGTCGAAGGTGTAGGCAAAGCTGGTGCCGTGCACCGGCATCTGGCCGACGCCCCGGTAGATTTCAGGGGCGGTGACGCCGCAGACCTCGAGCACCGTCGGCGTGATGTCGACGACATGGTGGAACTGATGGCGGATGGCGCCCTTGTCGGCGATGCGCCTGGGCCACGACACGATCATCGGGTCGCGCACACCGCCGCCATGGGTGAAGGATTTGAACAGGCGCAGCGGCGTGTTGCTGGCCTGGGCCCAGCCCCAGGGGTAGTTGCTGTTGCTCCTCGGCCCGCCGATCTCGTCGATCTCCGCCAGATTGCGTTCGAACGATTCCGGGATCTGGTTGAAGCGCCTGAGCACGTTGGTCGTGCCCTCCGGGCCGCAATCGATCGATGCGCCATTGTCGGAGATGACGACGATCAGCGTGTCATTGAGCTTGCCTGTCGTCTCGAGGAAATCGAGCAGCCGGCCCAGTTGCTCGTCGGTGTATTCGAGGAAGCCGGCATAGGCCTGCTGCAGCCTGACGGCGACGCGCTGCCGGTCGGCAGAGAGTTGGTCCCAGTTTTCGACGCCGGGGGCGTCGGGCGGCAGTTCGGTATTTTCAGGCACCAGGCCCATCGCCTTCTGCCGGTCGAGCCGCCTTTGCCGGATGACGTCCCAGCCGCAGTCCCAGACGCCGTCGTAGCGGTCCATATAGGCCCTGGGGACCTGATGCGGGAAATGCCCTGCCGAAAAGGCGAGGTTGAGGAAGAACGGCGTGTCCGGGGCGAGCGAGATATGGGCGCCGAGCATCGCCATCGCCTTGTCCACCAGGTCGGCGGTCAGGTGGTAACCTTCCTCAGGCGATTTCGGCTGGGCGACCGGGTGATTGTCCTCGACCAGCTCGGGATAATACTGATCGGTGCTGCCGTTCATGAAGCCATAGAAGCGGTTGAAGCCGCGGCCGAGCGGCCATTGGTCGAAGGGTCCGACCGCGGTGATCTCGTCAGTCTGCGCGACATGCCACTTGCCGACGGCGAAACTGGCGTAGCCGGCGCTGCCCAGCATTTCGGCGACCGTCGCTGCCCGATGCGAGATCGAGCCGCGGCCGTTGCGGTAGCCGAAGTCGAAATTGGCGAGGCAGCGCATGCCGACCGAATGATGGTTGCGCCCGGTCAGCAGGCTGGCCCGCGTCGGCGAGCACATGGTGGTGGTGTGGAAATTGCTGTAGCGCAGCCCCTGTTCGGCAAGCCGGTCGAAATTGGGCGTGCGGATTTCCGAACCGAAGCAGCCCAGGTCGGCGAAACCGACATCGTCGAGAATGACATAGATGACATTGGGGCTGCCGGACGCCGGCCTGGGCCTGGTCTCAAACCAGTTGTCCGACTCGTGATAGGTGCGGCCGATACGGCCTGGATTGCTGTCGGTTGACATTGGGGCGCCTCGGAATTCGGACAAACCGGAGATGCCGCATCGCATTCACAGACCATGCCGCATCGATCGAAACCCGGCCGGCCCTGGGGCAGGCCGGGTCCATGGACTTTCTGCTGCAGCGATTACATCGCCGCGCCGGGATCCCAGCGGATGACCCACTTCTCCAGCATCGAGACGATGGCAAAGCCGGTAATGGCGATGACAGACGCCGTCAGGATCGTCGCAAACAGCCGCGGCGCATTGAAGTCGAACATGCTCTGCAGCAGGAGATAACCGATGCCCTGGTTGGCGCCGATCCACTCGCCGACGATCGCGCCGAGCACACACATCGTCACCGAAATCTTCAGCGCCGAGAAAATGTAGGGCAGCGCGCTGTAGATGCGGATCCTGAGGAACACCTCGGTCTTGGACGCCGACAGGACATGCATGAGTTCGAGCAGCTGCGGATTGACGGCGCGGAAGCCGCGAACCGAATTGACCAACGTCGGGAAGAAGCAGATCAGCGCTGCGATCACGATCTTCGGCTCGATGCCGTTGCCGAGGATGATCTTGAGCACCGGCGCGATCGCCACGATCGGGATCGTCTTCACCAGGATCGCGACGGGATAGAACATCTCCTCGATGACCTTGTTGTAGACGAAGGACACCGCCACCAGCAGGGCCACGGTGTTGCCGAGGAGAAAGCCGAGAAAGGCTTCGGTGATCGTCGGCACGGCTGCCTCAATGAGCAGCGGCAGGTCACGCGACAGCGCCCCGGCAACGTCGGTCGGCGCCGGCACCAGATAGGACGGCACGCCGAACAGCGTGACGATCAGCTGCCACAGGATCAGCGTCAGCGAGAGCCCGAGCATGGCCATGCCGAGCGCACGCATCACTTCGGGGCTTGGGAGGATGCTCCAGATGCGGGGCAAGGGGGCGGCGGTTTCGATGGAACGATCAACGCTCATGACTTATCCAGCTCCCAGCATGTCGCGCAGCCTGGCGACGTGATGGCCCAGTTCAGGGGCGTCCTTCAGGGCGAGGTCGCGCTCTTCCGGCAGGTCGATTTCAAGAATTCCGCCGATCCGCGAGGGACGTCGGCTCATCACCACGACACGCTGCGACAGGAAAACCGCCTCGTGCAGCGAATGGGTGACGAAGACGATGGTCATCCCGCTCTGCTTCCAGATCCGCAACAGCTCGACGTTCAGCGTGTCGCGCACCAGCTCGTCGAGCGCGCCGAAAGGCTCGTCCATGAGCAGGACCTTCGGCCGGGTGACGAGCGCACGCGCGATCGAGACGCGCTGGCGCATGCCGCCCGACAGTTCCGACGGCAGCGCGTCCTCGAAGCCTTCCAGCTCGACAAGCTTCAGCGCCTCATACGGGTCCATGAAGTTGCCGGCCTTCGGATTGGCCCCGCCCACCTCGAACGGCAGGCGGACATTGTCGATCACCTTGGCCCAGGGCATCAGCACCGATTGCTGGAACACCATCGAAAATGTGCGCGAGGCGCGCGCCGCCGCTGGCGTTCCACCGAATATCGCAACCTTGCCTTCGGTCGGCGCGATGATGTCTGCGATGGTGCGCAGCAAGGTGGACTTGCCGCAGCCGGAATGGCCGATCAGCGAGACGAACTCGCCCTCGCGAACGGTCAGCGAGACATTGTCGATGGCTCGCACCGCCCGCGAGCTGCCGCCGAACGTCACGGCGACATTGTCGATCTCGATAGCGTTGCGCGCCTGGGAGAGACCAACGTCGCCAGCGTGGGCGTCGCCGGAATGGGCGGACATCGTCGCCATCATGTTCACCGCTTCGTCCTCTGTGCTGCAGCAAGAATGCTGCCATCGAAGACGTCGTCCGCCGTCAGTTCGGACTTGATCTCGCCGATCTTGGCGTAGGTCTGCAGCGTCGCGTTCCAGCGGTCCTTGCTGATGTTGGCAAAGCCGTGCTCGCGGGTTTCGTCGGTATAGATGAAGTCCGATACGATGACCTTGAGCGAGGCGAGCTCCTTGTCCTTCTCGATCGCGCTCGACATCGAGGCAACCATGTCGATGGCCTCTTCGGGATGGTCGGCGGCATAGGCCCAGCCCTTGTCGCAGGCCTCGAGGAACTTCACCAGCATGTCGCTGTCGGAGCCGATCAGGTCGGTGCGGGCGATGTAGTAGTTGGACTGGAACTGCAGCCCGTTGTCCCAGATGCTCTGGGTGTTGTAGCCGCCCGGGTTCTGCACGATCGGCACGTTCTGGGCGACGTTTGTCGGCCATGAGGCAACGACATCGACCTGCCCCTGGAGCAGGCCGGGGATCTGGGCCTGGATGAAGGTGATGTCGTCGAGCTTCATTCCGTTATGGTCGAGCATGACCTTGATCTGCGCGGTCGCGCCTTGGCTCGCCCCGACGCGCTTGCCCTTCCAGTCGGCCACCGACTTAATGTTGGATTCGCCGAGTGAATAGAAGGTCAGCGGCGCTTTCTGGAAGGCCGCGCCGAAGGTCTTGATCGGCAGCCCCTGGTTTGCGGCATACATGATCTCGGGCGCATAGGCGGTGGCGATCTGCGCCACCCCGGAGAGCGTCTCCTGCACCGTGTTGGAATTCGGGCCACCGGGAAGGATCTCGACGTCGAGGCCCTTTTCAGCGAAGAACCCCTTCTTCAAGGCGACGATTTCGCCGGCGGCGGCGCCATTGTAGAGCCAGGCGAGTTGCAGTTTGACCTGCTTCTGCTCCGCTTGCGCAGGAGCCGCGCCTGCAAGCCCTATCGCGGCAAGCGAGATCATGCTGGCAGCTGCCAGAAGTGAACGTCGGCTGATCATCTATATCCTCCAATCAGACAAAACCAACGACCTAGTTTCCGTGAGGATAGACCGCGTTCCGCGGCTCCACACCATAACATGCTTCTGCGAACTCATTCCATGTGGTTATGGATCCCCATTCACAACAGGCATGGTCTGCAACTGGCTTTTTAGGTCGCCGGCGCAGCGAAAGCCGAGATGGCTCGAGCTGGCGCCATGGTGGTTGCCGGTCCGGGCCGCAACCCTGTAGCGATTGCAGTAGCTGGCGTGGCACAGATAGGAGCCCCCGCGCATGGCCATCAATCCTGCCGGGGCACCCGACCAGGGTGAAGCGGTCCATTCCCAGACATTGCCGAGCATGTTGTAGAGGCCGAAGCCATTGGGCGGAAAGCTCCGCGCCGGTGCGGTTGCGAGATAGCCGTCTTCGGCGCTGTTGGTGAGCGGAAACCTGCCCTGCCAGATGTTGCACATGTGGCGGCCGCCGGGAGTGAGCTCGTCGCCCCAGGCATAGATCGCCCGCTCGAGCCCGCCGCGCGCCGCGGCTTCCCATTCGGCTTCCGTGGGCAGTCGCTTGCCGGCGAAATTTGCGAAGGCAACGGCGTCGTTCCATGAGACATGGACGACCGGATGGTCGCGGCGGTCCCGCCAGCTGGAGCCGTTGCCGTCGGGCCGATGCCAGCAGGCGCCGCGAACCGGCGCCCACCAGTCCGGCGCGCTGGCATCGGAGTCGGTAACAATCACCGCGTCGGGATGGATCTGTGCGATGAAGACGAAAGACCATCCCATGCGCTCGGCCTCGGTCACATAGCCGGTGGCAGCGACGAAGGCCGCAAAGGCCTGGTTGGTCACCGCGGTCTTGTCGAGCAGGAACGCCGGCAGCTCGACCGGTCGCACCGGTCCTTCGCCGTCCCCAGGATTGGCGATCGCACGATCCTCGCCGAGAAGCCAGCGCCCGGCCGGTACCAGCGCCATGTCAGGATGATTGCCAGCCTCGAGCGCTGCAGGCACCGCAACCGGTTCGGCAACATGATCGCATGGGGATCGGCCCGGAGAACAACACGACATGGCGCCTTCCCTTTGAAAAATGGATCGACCGAGTTTGACTCTTTCACGATCCTGCGTAAAGGTAGGACGTCCTACCTCTTGGAGGAGAGAGCGATGTCGGGAACTGCCACCGAACGTGTCCTGCAGTATATTCGCCAGCAAAAGCTGGTTGCCGGCGACCGTCTGCCGGCGGAAATCGACATTTCCCGGATACTCGGCCTCAGCCGCAATTCGCTGCGCGAAGCCTATGCCGACCTGATGGCCAAGGGCCTGCTCAAGAACAAGCATGGCGTCGGCACCTTCATCGCCAATCCGCCCATTCTCAACGCCCTGACCGGCTCCGCCGGCTTCTGGAACCTGATCGAAAAAGCGGGCATGAAAGCGTCCTTTCGCGAGATCCGGCGCGACCAGGTCGCAGCACCCAAAGAGATCGCGGTCATCTTCGGCCAGGCGGAGGAAAAGTCGACCCACCGCCTGCGCTGGCTGTTTCTGGCCAACGGCCAGCCCTGCATTCTGGTCGACCATTATCTCGCCCGCAGCGTGCCGCCGAGCGCCTTCAATGAGAGCACAGAGCATGACGCGCTCGCCGCCATAGCCCCGTACACCGTCATCGACGGCGCATCGCTGTCGACGCGCACGTCGGCGATCAACGCCACATCAGACGTCGCCGAACTGCTGGAGGTCAGCGAGGGCGACGCGCTTTTGTGGAGCACCGCACTCGTGCATTCGGGCGACGGCAGCGTGCCGCTCGCCTCGCGCTCCTGGATGGTCCCGCATCTTCTCGCCAGCCATCAGGTGATGGCGCTGGCCCCCAATCAATTCCAGGGCAGTTCAGCCCTTTCGCCGGAGGACGAACCGAAATGACCCGCTTCAAAAAGATTGTCCTGAGCCTCGCATCAGGCCTCATGCTCTTCTCGGCTGGAATGGCCGGGGCACAGGCCCTCGAGCCAGTGCGTTTCGGCGTCGACGCCTACACGACAGGGTCCCAGATCTGGGTCGCCAAGGAAAAAGGCTTCTTCGAAAAGGAAGGCATCGACGCTCAGATCACCACTTTCGCCACCGGCGTCGAGGCGATCGATGCGCTGCTGATCGGCCGCGCCGACATGGCGGTCGGGCTCGATTTCCCGATCGTCTCGCGCATCCAGGGTGGCAAGCTGACCGTGCTTGCCGGCATCTTCCATTCCAAGCCCGGCTTCCACAAATTGGTGGTCAGCAGCGACATCAAGGATGCCAAGGATCTGGTCGGCAAGAAGATCGGTATTGCCACCGGCACCGCCCAGCACCTGATCACCATGAAATATCTCGACGAGAACGGCATAAGCGAAGACAAGGTCGAGATCGTCGGCTTCACCAGCCTGCTCGAGATCGTCGCCTCGCTCCGCTCCGGCCGCATCGATGCCGCCTTCGTCTGGGCCGACGGCACCGAGAAGTCGACCGACGGCGGCAACCACTATGTCCTGACCGATGACGCGGCCGCCAAGCGCAACAGCAGCGCCTACATCGCCGCGCAGACGGAGTTCGTGGAAAAGCATCCGGACCTGACCGTTGCAACGCTGCGCGCGCTCAATGCGGCAAGCCAGTTCATCGCGGCCAACAAGTACGAGGCCGCCGCCCTGATCGCCAAGAATACCCGCGCGCCGCGCGACACCGTGCGCGACCTGCTCAACTACAACGAATTTGCCCTGGCGCTGACCGACTATGAGCGCGCCGGTTTCAAGGAAGTCGCCGACTTCCTTGCCAAGACGAAGTCCCAGGCTGTGACCTTCGACACCGGCGTCAATCCGAAATACCTCAAGGAAGCCGCCCCCGACCTGGTCAAGCTGGGCAACTGAGCGGACCTGCGATGACAAACATTCAAACAAGCGGGATCGCACCTGGTGCCATGCCTGCGGTCGTCTTCGACAAGGTCGGCATGGCCTATCCCGGCCAGAAGGCAGGCAGCGAGCTGATCCTGGCCGACCTCTCCGTGACAGTCGGACAAGGCGAGTTCTTCGTGCTTGTCGGCCCCAGCGGCTCGGGCAAGTCGACCTTGCTCAAGATCGTCGCCGGCACCGAGAAGCAGACCGAAGGCCGCGTGCTCGCCAATGGCGAGACGATAACAGGCCCCGACCGGCGGCGCGGCATGGTGTTCCAGTCGATCGAGGAGCCGCTGTTCCAGTGGCTGACGGTCGCCGAGAATGTCGGCTTCGGCCCGAGCGTCGCCGGTAAGCCGCGCGCCGAATGCCTCGACATGGCGCAACGCTACATCGATCTCGTCGGCCTGCGCGGCCATGAGCAAAAATTTCCGCATGAGCTGTCAGGCGGCATGAAGCAGCGCGTGCAGATCGCGCGTACGCTGGCCGCCCAACCTGAGCTCATCCTGTTCGACGAACCTTTCGCCGCCCTCGACGCATTGACGCGCCGTGTGCTGCAGAAGGAGCTGACGCGGATCTGGCGCGAAACCGGCTGCACCATGGTCTATGTCACCCACGACATTCGCGAGGCCGTGCTGCTTGGGCAGCGCGTTGCCGTGATGAGCCGGGGCCCGCGCGCCAACATCACCCGCATCTACGACATCGACCTGCACTATCCGCGCGACGACCTCGACAGCCGCTTCGCCGATGCGGTCAAGGCGATCGAGGGCGACATCGAAAGGGAGGCGGCTTCGCAATGGGAGCAAAACTGATGCCATCCTTTGCCTGGTCGGCGCTCAGCGTCGCAATCGTCGTGATCTTCTGGCAGATGGCCTCGACCTGGCTGGTCGACCCGATGTTCCTGCCCGCACCGCTCGCCGTGCTCAAGGGCGCCGGGCAGATGCTGGCCGAGGGCGCGCTCACCCAGTCCATCCTGGTGTCGATGATGCGCATTCTCTCGGGCTGGTTACTGGGCAGCGCCATCGCCATTCCGATCGGGCTGGCCGTCGGCGTCTCGCCGGTGGCGCGCCATCTCGTCGACCCGTTCATCCACTTCTTCCGCTTCGTTCCGGCGATTGCGCTGGTGACCTTGTTCATCATCTGGTTCGGCGTCGGCGAAATGTCGAAGATCATTCTGATCGCTTACGCGACGGCCTTCATCGTCATGGTCAACACGGCCAGCGGCGTGTCCTCGGTCTCGCAGGACAAGCTGAATGCCGCGCGCTGCCTCGGCGCCAATGAAAGGCAGGTGTTCTTCAAGGTGATGATCCCGGCCTCGCTGCCCTCGATCTATGTCGGCATGCGGCTGGCGCTCGCCTCGTCCTTCCTGGTCATAGCGGCCGCCGAAATGCTCGCCGCCGATGCCGGGCTCGGCTACATCATCTGGACCTCGCGCCTCTACTTCCAGGTCGACTGGATGTTCGCCGCCATCATCGCGCTCGGCCTTCTCGGCTTTGCCACCGATCGCCTCTGGCGGCTGCTCGGGCGCACGCTGCTCAAGCGCTATCTGCGCAGCGTCACCGGCTATTGATCCAAGCGGCCGGGTCGCCCTCCTGTTGGGGCCCCGGCGACCATCTCAAAAGATCGGGACAGAGCATGACTTCCGAATTTCGCGGCCATATCGGCCGCACGCACCACGAATCCGAGCGCGACTATGCCGACATCCCCAGCGGCCCGGCCGGCAAGCCGAACGTCATCTATGTCGTGCTCGACGACGTCGGCTACTCCGACCTCGGCTGTTTCGGCTCGTCCATCGACACGCCGAACTTCGATTCGCTTGCCGACAACGGCCTGCGCTACAGCAATTTCCACACCACCACATTGTGCTCGCCGACACGCGCCTGCCTGCTGACCGGACGCAACCACCACTCGGTCGGTATGCGCTACCTCGCCAATGCCGACATGGGCTGGCCCTCCGGTCGCGGCGCGATCAGCCACCGCGCCGGCACGCTCGCCGAAATGCTCAAGCTGCAGGGTTACGCGACCTATGCGGTCGGCAAATGGCACCTTGCGCCGACCGAAAACGCCAATGCCGCCGGCCCCTTCGACCAATGGCCGCTCGGCCGCGGCTTCGAACGGTTCTATGGCTTCATGAACGGCAGCACCGACCAGTTCCACCCGGAACTATGCCAGGACAACCAGCAGGTTCCGCCGCCGGCGACGCCCGAGCAGGGCTATCACCTCTCCGACGACCTGTCGGACCGCGCGGTGCGCTACATCGCCGACAAGATGGCGATCTGGCCGAACAAGCCGTTCTTCCTCTATCTCTGTTATGGTGCGGGGCATTTCCCGCACCAGGCGCCCGCATCGGCGCTGGCCGGCTATCGCGGCCGCTTTGCCCATGGCTGGGACGAGGAACGCGTTCGGAGGCTGGCCAAACAAAAGGCGATGGGCCTGGTGCCTGAGAATACTGAGCTGCCGCCGCCGAACCCCGGCGTGCGCGCCTGGGCCGAGCTCTCCCAGGAAGAGCGCGAGGTGTCGGAACATATGCAGGAGGCTTATGCAGCACTTCTCGGCCACACCGACGCCGCCTTCGGCAGGCTGCTCGACTTCCTCGACCGCACCGGCATTCGCGACAACACCATCATCGTGCTGATCTCGGACAATGGCGCCTCCACCGACTGCGATCCCGACGGCACGACCAACGTGCTCCGCTGGTTCAACCGCCTGCCGGAAGACTATGCCGTGTCGCGCGAGCGCCTCGCCGAAATCGGCACGGCGCGCAGCTCGGGCAACTATCCCTGGGGCTGGGCGCAGGCCTCGAACACGCCGCTCAAGCTTTACAAGAGCTTCACCCATGGCGGCGGCGTGCGTGACCCGATGATCTTTTCCTGGCCGGCAGGCATATCGGACAAGGGCGAGGTGCGTTGCCAGTTCACCCATGTCACCGACATCACGCCGACAATCATGCAGCTCTGCGGCGTCACAGCACCCGAGAGCATCAACGGCGTGGCGCAGATGCCGATCCATGGCGAGAGTTTCGCCTATTCCTTCGACACTCCCGATGCGGCAACCGCCAAGCAGTCGCAATATTTCGAGATGTACGGCCATCGCAGCATCTGGCATCGCGGCTGGAAGGCGGTGACCCAGCACAAGGCCGGCGATGATTTCGACAGCGAGCGCTGGGAGCTCTACCATCTCGACGAGGACTTTTCCGAGCTGCGCGACCTCTCCGGGGAAAAGCCGGAAAAGCTCGCCGAGATGAAGGAACGCTGGTGGGCGGAGGCCGGCCGCTACGGTGTCATGCCGCTCGACGACAGCGACGTGCTGTTCAAACCGCCCTACCGGCCCGGCGCACCACGCTGGCGCAACGAGTGCAGCTACTTCCCGCCAATTTCCTCGATACCGGCAGAGGCGGCACCGATGACGCAGGACGTCTCGCACCGCATATCGATCGAGATCGAGCGCAGCAATGCGAGCCAGGGCGGCGCGCTCGTCTGCTTCGGTAGCTGCCATGGCGGCTATGCGCTCGACATCATCGGGAACCGGCTGGTCTACACCTACAACTATGCCGGCTTCGAGGTCAGCCGCCTCGTCTCGGGCCGGGAGATCCCACTCGGCAAGACGACAGTCGTCTTCGACTTCGAAAAGACCGCAACACTCAAGGGACGCGGCCGCCTCACGGTCGACGGCCAGCCGGCCGGCGAACATGTGTTCGAACGCACCCTGCTCAGGTTGTCGCTGTCGCCCCTTACCTTCGGACGCAGCAATGCCGAACCGGTCGACCCCGACAGACAGACTAACCCGGATTTTTCAGGCCGGATCCTGCGCATCGACTACGCCATCGCAGACGATCGCGAAGCGGTACCGGCAAGCCTGGATGTGGACTAGAAAGGTTGGCGCCGGGGACCGGATTGCTGATCCCAGCCGGTCATCGTTCCATCTGCTTCACTATGTGCATCTGCGGGGATAATAGCCGAAAACATGGCGGCTGATGTCGCGGAGTTGGCGGGCCGCCATTTTGCGCGCTCCAGAACTATGGTCAGTTCTCGATCGAGAGCGCCCTGCCGTCCCATCTTAAGAGAAACACCTCGTTACGCGCCTTGGCTTCGCTGTCTTCGCCGCCGACAACGAGCACGCCTCCAGGTACCGAGAACGAAGCGCCATAGCCTAGCCCCGTCGGCTGCTTGCCCATTGCTGACAACAACAGCAACATAATGGCCTCGCTTCAAATGCTGAGTAGCGCTAGGCCAATCCCGACTTTAGTCTGATAATCGTCCAGCGCAATACAGCCAAGGTGGGCCGCCTCATAGACGAAAAGCAGGCCCCTAGAGAAGCCCTTCATGCACGGCAGCATCGCAAGGGTGGCAGCTTCAATCGGCTTCGGTACTCACTACACCAGCCTCGGCACTCCACTTTTTAGGCATCGTGACGATGGTGACAGTTTCGGAGAGATTCCGGGCTACGGTGCCGTGCGACATCTCTGGCTGCGGGCCTACCCTAAGTCGCCGGCCTTTCCACTGTTTCTGGATTTCGCGCCCATACCGTGCCTGCTGCCAGCCCCTGCAACGGGAGATGTTCCGGACAGGCGTTACCGGGCGGTAGCGTTATGCCGAACAGACCACTCTGCAGCGGCACCTTCCCAATTCCCAGTTGCGCCGATCCAATCCCAGAAACGGGCGAAGTCCTCGCCACTTGTCTCCAAGCGCACCTGCATCGAGCTTGTCTTATTTCGCAGGAACGCCTCAATGTTGCAGGTGACCGTGTCGATCATGTCGCGAGCAATCGAAATTGGGGCCGCGTTGCCCGCCTCCATCAGAATCGCGTCGCGGTAGCCCTTCATGATGCCGTGCGCGCTTCTTAAGGCAAAGCTCTCAGCGACGGCATCTGGGTCCCGGGTCAGATGCACGTAGTGCGCGTTGTCGCCATATTTCTTTTCTAGCCGGCCTAGTAGCCAAGACAGCCGATTGTCGGCCTCAATGTGTCTAACAGGGTACGCAAGTCGGTCTGCACCGACCAGTCGCGACCTAGTCTCATGTCCTGAGGTGAAATTGTCGATATGACCGCAGGCTTTGGCAAAAGTCGTCGAACCGCAGCGTCCGGTGCAAAGCACGAAAACATTCATACGTTGGTCTCAAATGGCAGTCGCAAGATGCCATAGGACCTCTCCCGGTCAGCGTCACCACCTATTTACGGATCGCTCTGCCACAAATCGAAAGAAATCTCCTTGGACGCAAGTTCTATGCGGCCTTAAACCCGCAGTTTGAAGGACCGCTCTATTGACGGCGTTCGCGTCGCTGCCCTTGCGAGCACTCAGTGGCGATTGAACGACAACGCTGGTAACTCCTCCAGTGAGGCCAGCCATTGCCTGGCCGGTGTCGGCCAGTGCAGTGCCGTCGCGAGAGCTGAAAGAAAGCGCCACGCATATTCGAGTGCCGGATAATGGCACAAAGCTCAATTCTCTACGTGGCGCGCCCCTTCAGATCGACAAGAGCCCCCCGACCGACTGGCATCGACCTATGGTGTCAGTCCCGGCTTTCTGTCACCGCACTTGCCACGCTTGCACGCATCCAGGTCACAGTCCAGACGATCGAATCCAAGGAGGACTAAGGTAATCACCAGGCCTTAGCCTTGCGAAAGTGGCAGTCGGCCCCTGGCAAGCTTGAGCGTGTGTCAGCTCTAGGACAGGAGTGGTTCATCAGGTGGACATCAACCAGTCATCCGCGGGCCCGATCGACGCGACTTCCAGACCAAGGATGAGGCTTGGGGGTCATCCGACACATTTGGCTTTGCACGACGTCAGATAAGGGGCGCTGCCGAGAACGACGGTTATGGCGAGCAGCTCCCCAATCCGACAATTGCGCCGTGCGAGTTGCCTGCCACGCCAATATCTTTGCACCTGGCGCATCTGAAGGGAGTTTGGGACGCGACACGAATGAGCCGCATCCCTCTAGTGCTCCTACTTGAGAACCTTGGCCGTAACGACCGCCTGCTGAAATCGAGAAAGGTCATCCAGGTACTCCTGGATTGCAAATTTCGCACCCCAAACACGTTTCACGTAGGCTTCAGTCAAAATCATGTCGCCGTATGTTTTTCCGTTGTTTGTTGGAAGGAAAACAAACCCAGACTGGTCAAGCTCTCCAGGGGCGTCGTCTTTCTTCGAAAGCTCGGACTGGAGTTGTTGGAGCCAAGCGCTCTTTACGACCCTCTCCTGTGGCGCTTCCCTAATGAAATCGAGGAAACGTGGAGGTTGCACCGTCGCGACAAAAATCCCGCCTGGCCTGAGGGTGCGCGCTATCTCCGCCAGCCAGATCTTCTGAATGTGCTCTGGAAGATGCGTAAACACCGAGTAAGCATACACAACGTCGAAAGAATTGTCGGCAAACGGCAGCTTTCCGTCCGGCTGGATCAGCCTGAGATCACCCGGGACCCCGGTCTGTTGGGCAGCAGACAGAAAACGATCACTGATATCCACGCCGAAGAGACCCGCGGGAGCTACTTCACGCAGCAGACAGCGTATTATCCTGCCCCAGCTGACCCCGAAATCCAGGACGCGGGACTTGAGCCCCACATTCACGCCATTGGCTCGGGCCGCTTCCAGTACGAACGAGTAAAAGCGGAATCCTTCCGCGATAGTCCCCTTGCCAGCTGAACCAACCGTGCCGATTTGCAATTGCGCATCCGGAAAGCCAGGGTATTCGATGCCGTCGACAGTCGTGTCATCCACGCTAGCCTGGAGCGCCTGAAGCCACTGTTGATCGTTCAACTCAGACAACAAATAGGGATGCGCTTTGCGCGCGCCCCTGCCACGCCCGGCGACTGGCGCCTTTGTCTTCTCGTACAAATTCTGCGCAAGGGCCCGCATAGACGAGAGACCAAGGTCCCGTTCGAGCGTGCGAATGGCCGCATTGAAAGCATCCCGCCCATAACGCCGGTAAAGCACATTTTGCGCTTTTTCCGACAGATGATGTCGGCGCTCTTCTGTGTAACTCGACGACTTCACGTGGTAGACATAGGTGTGAGTTGCGACGGCCATGCTGAACCCCGCCGCAGACAGCCGGAAGCAGTAGTCGTTCTCCTCGCCATAGCCTTCCGGAAAGGCCGCCTCATCAAATTTTCCAACCGTGTCGAGAGCTCTACGCGTGATGCCGAAACAAAACCCATGGATCAATGGAACAGTTGGAACCATTGACGTGCTGTTTCTCTCACACCAGTCATTCATGTCGTCAGCCGACATGTTTGGCGGCAAATCATTGATAGCCGTCTGCTTGTCTGTGCCTAAGGTGCCGGGGATTGACTGATACGAAGCCGCATTCGAAAGCGGGCCGACTGCGCCAATGTCAGGTCTGGAAAACGCCGCATCTGCTAGCTTTTCAGCCCAGTTCCTAGTCACAACAGTGTCACTGTTCAAAAGGATGACCAGATCTGCATTCGATAGTTCCAACCCAAGGTTGGCGGCTTTAGTATAGCCTTGGGCTTGCTCGTTGCGACGCAGGACCACTCGTTCGCGCGCCGCGAACTTCTCGAGGTAGTGACGGGTCTCGTCATCCGAACCGTCGTCGACCAGAATGATTCTTTGATTGGCACCAAGATTGGCTCTGACCGAAGCGAGGCATGCCTTCACATCCGACAGTGCATTGTGGACACACACGACAATGTCGATGGTTTTCTCGGATATGGCCTCAAGCCGTTCTTTCCCGGCGTTCGAATAGGCATGAACGGTTGTCCCGGCATCGATGATCTGCCGACACGCCTCAGAGAGCTTCGCCTTGAACTGCGGGAACGAATAATCACGCGACCGCGAGCGCGCCGCTCTGCTCATCTCTTGCAGGCGCTTTCTTTCATTGCACAGCATATGGACGTGGGCGACGGCCTCCAGCGGCTTTCGGAACGGAACTAGGAAGCCGGTCTCACCATGTTTGACAAGCTCCTTCAGGGCGCCCCAGTCATAAACGAGCGAAGGGCGACCGGCGGCCATGCCCTCAAGTACAGTGCGCCCGAACGACTCCTGAAAATGCGAAAAATTCACGACCACATCGACTTTCCCGATAGCCTCAACTGACGTTGGCTGGTAGTCGACAAATTCGAGGTTCTTCGGCGTCTTCTTCTTGCGGCTCAAGTAATCTTTGATGACAGGGCGGCCAAGCGGGCCGATAACGAGAAATCGGGCATTTGGAACCTGCTTTTGGCAGGCAGTGGCCAACTCAACAAAGTCCTCGATTCCTTTCTTGGGCAGATTGCTACTGATAAGGCCAAATGTAACGGCACCATGCTCGCCAATCGGTGCCTGATCGAAGGCCTCGATATCGACGGTATTTGGGATCATCGACGCCTTGGCATGGCCGAAACACTCCAGAGTGGCCTGCGAATTGGCGATAACGTGATCGCTCGAATGAACCACCTGCCTTACTATTTCAGGTCCGCTCATTCCGATTTGCCGCTGAAGATCCTCATCGTGGGTGATGATCTCACGTGCGTGGACGACGGATGGAACGCCACGCAATCTCGCAGCGGCGAGAGGCGCTGCCACAACGATCGTGTTCACATACACTAGGTCGGGCTTTACACTGTCGATTACCTCCAAGAACAGAGGTGTAGAAGCGACGGTTTCAGCCGAACTGGAGCTCCACTGATCATATTTGAAGATGTGTATCTCCTGCGCAAAGTTGCGCAGTTCCTCAACGTAGGGCTTGTTTACACCTTCCTGAAGGCTCACCGCCAGATTGAATCCGCTCTCCGACAGCGCTCTTGCGATATCAAGGAAACTGCGTTCGCCACCAAATACTTGTTTGCCGGCATGATGGGAGCACAACAATACGGTTTTGCCATCTGAAAGGCGCGGCCGCTTGCCTGCGATCACCCTCATTGACGCAGAGCCAACATGGTTACGAACCGCAGAGGCGCAAGCTTCAAGGTTCGCATACCCAAATCTGCTGTCGGGCTCGAGATAGGCGCCTTCCGCCCACTCGTTCCAGGCATTGATCATGACAAACCGTTCCGGAAGGCGGTTTTTTTGGGCGCGTTTGAATGCCTGCTGTAGCCACTTCTCGAACAATTGTGGCGTAGCACCGTGAATGATCTCACCATTTGCGGGGCGACGGGCACTGTTGTCCCATCCGGGCATCACGCCAGGGACAACGGTTCCCGGAACGGGTTTTCGTGCTTCTTCGCTCGCCACGATCTCCGGGTAAGAGCGAACGCGCCATCCCGTGCGATGGTGCGACATTTGGAATTCTTGCTGAACATTGGCTGCTGCAACGTGATGAGGCGGAAACTCCGATAGCGCATCGAAACCCAGCCTTTGATAGTCCGAGAACGCAAAGGAGTTGGTCGCGATAAGATAGATACCGGGGTAACCAAGCTCTTTCGCAATTCGTCTCCACCGCTGGACTGTTTCGGCGGCATCTGGAAGGATCGAGGGACGATAGACCGTCAGAACTGGTTTGCCATCGATCTTTAAGTAGCGATCATCTCTGAAGTAGCGGTCAAGATACCGCAACAGCTCCTCATCGTCCTCGGCCGAGTGGGATTGTGAAATCAAGATTTCATTTTCGCTGCCATCCCAACGTCGAGACCAATTCTCGTTCGCCCAGCACAAGCAGAACGGTAAATTCAGATCCTTGTTCTCAAGGTAATTCAAGATGGGCGTTTCGAGCAGGCGCTTGCCGCCGAACCAATAAAAATGAAAGCAGAATGCGTGAATTCCATAGAGCTTTGCAAGCTCGACCTGCCGCCTCATGACATCGACGACACGGAGATCGTAATATCCCAGCTCTCCAGGGATGCGCGGTTGATAATGTCCGTCGAAGTGCGGATAGGCGCGGGCAACGTTGCGCCACTCAGTGAAACCCTTACCCCACCATTCGTCATTCTCGGCTACTGGGTGGAACTGAGGCAGATAATAGGCAATCAGCTTGACATCGCACACATCTGCAGGCGGCGGTTCCGTCGCGATGCTGCAATATTCAGAAGAGTCGAACTGCCCAAGGGCATTTTGCACGTAGCAATCGTAGAGTCTGCTATGCAATGCGTCGGGAGTTTCTTGAAAGGTCGCCTTGGCCGGAATACGTGCTGGTGGAAAGCCGTGCTGGGCCGCGTCGCGCCAGGTTCGGCGTTCATTCTGAGAAAGCGGGTGCCTTAGCATTGCCGCCAGATTCAGCCACATTCGGGTCTTGCGAATGGCCTTGCCCTGCTTTGCGCAATGCCCCCCAGCACGAAATTCTTTTCGTTTGCGAGAGTCGGTCGGATGGCGCCACAGCGCTCGCCACTTAATTGAACCCGACATCAGCGGCGCTGTCCCCTGCGCTTAACAATAACATCCTGCGCATAGATTTCTTCCGCATCTATCATCCGTATTACTTCCTCGTAGGGGGTGCCGCTAAGATAAATCAATTGCGCCGATGTCATATCAAGGCCATAGACATCAAACATTTTGAAGATCCACCTCTGGTCGTCTTCGGGTATATGCTTGATTTCCACCAGAATCGAATAGTCCAGGACACGCTTCAAGCTTCGTAGAGCGCCTCTGAGAACGGCCGCCTCATGTCCTTCGACGTCGATCTTCATAGCAAGCCGGACAGCGCCCGTGACGCCGTCGAGGAGACTGTCAACCGTGACCTGAGGAACTACGATCAGATTCTCGACGGTCTCTTCCGGTCTAAGAACGCGGCTGGTGCCGGACCATTTGTCGTCGCGAAAAAAACGGGCCGTCCCAATGGAGTCCGAAACTGCGGCGCAAACCAATCGGGCATCAACTCCCGCCTCTTCCAGCGTTCTCCCGAGGTAGTGCCTAAGAAGACTGTTGGGCTCGACGGCCGTGATTTCCGCGCCCTTCGGCAGCTCGGCATTGGCAAGCATTTCGCCATAGTTGCATCCTATGTCGATAACCTGAGTCCACGACGCTTCCTTCAGGATCATGTCCCACATGACAAGCGAAAGCGGATTGAAGTTGCCCGCATGCTCCTTCAGCATTCTGCCGCGGCTGTCCGCCGGATCAAAGTAGATGGTCCTGCCTTTGTCTGTCGTTACCTTGTCCATGTCCCTGCAGGCCTGCAGATACGCATAGCCGTAGCGCAAATCCGGCTCTAGGTAGGCGCCCTCGCCCCATTCGTTCCAAGCGTTGATGAAGACAAATCGTTCGCCTTTCGGATTGCCACGTGCACGATCAACAGCATGGCGCAGCCAACGGGCAAACATCTCCGGAGTCGCCCCATGATAAATTACGCCATTTCGGGGACGGCGCGGGCAATTGTCCCATCCTGGCATCACGCCTGGATGCACCCGCCCGATCGGCGCACTGGCATTCATGGCATTTTGCGCTGCCTCGGCGTACATCCGCACACGCCCACCGCTTTCGCGTAGCGGCGACATATGGATGCTGCTTTCGGCGTTTGTCGCCTTGATCCCATGCGGCGGAAATTCCGATAGCGCATCGAACCCGTACTTTTGATAGTCGACGAAATCGAACGCATTGGTGGCGATAACATAAAGCCCCGGCCAACCGGCCCTATGTGCTTCGCTGCGCCAACGCGCGATCGTAGCCGCGGGATCTGGAAGCTGTTCAGGACGATAAACCGTCAAGACCGGCTTTCCCTCGACCTTGATGTATCTTGGATCTCGAAAATACCGGTCGATATATTGAATCAGGGCTATGTCATCTGCCTCTGAATGATCCTGGGCAATGAGCAAATCCTGTTCGCGGCCGTTCCAGCGACGTGACCAGTTTTCGTTTGCCCAGCAGAGGCTGAAAGGCAGATCCAGGTCGGGGCGTGCGAGATAATCCGAGAGCGGCCTCTCAAGCAGTGTCTTGCCACCAAACCAGTAGAAATGAAACGCAAAGCCGCCAATTCCATAAAGCTTCGCCAACTCCACCTGGCGACGCATGACGTCGGCCAGCCGCAAGTCGTAGTAGCCCAATTCGGCAGGACTTCGGGGCTGGTAGTGCCCATCGAACAAGGGCATAGCCCGGACCACGTTGCGCCATTCCGTGAAGCCCTTGCCCCACCATCCGTCATTCTCCGGAATTGGATGGAACTGCGGCAGATAATAGGCAACAAGGCGCACATCTGTTGCTGGCGGCGGTGCCGCAGCAATGTCCACGTAATCCTCTGCGGCGAACACTCCCGCTGCATTGGCTGCGTGTTGCAGCGTGAGATCAACCGGGGTCGAGCGACGATGCCAAAAACCACGGATCGCCCTCTGCAACCGATACGACAAACCGCGAATATTCATTCAGTCAGGCCACGAACGGAAAAAGAGACATTCGCCTGTCACGGCCTGTGGCAATTGGCAATTGTGTGCCCACTGTCGGCATTCCACTGCCCCACTATTGCCGAATCGCATTCGCCGGTCCCTTGGTTCGCGCTGTCAGCTATCCGAACCTGCTGCTGACCGCCAATGCCTGCCAGAAAGCCCAACAACTTTGAGCGTCGAGCCGTGTTAAAAAGAACATGGGGCAGCAGCAGCTTGAACCAACCACGTCTTCGTTCGGCTTGAACATCGAGCGCCAAGTGGTGTTTTCGCATGACATAGACCAGCGACCGCCCCATCGCTTCTCCTCGGATGCGCGAAGATTCACCTGACGGGATGGAGGACCTGCCCTCCGCATGGTCAACAACCGCTTCGACCGCGGTCCTAAGCTCGACGCCAGCGCAACTCAGCCTCAAGCTGATATCGTCGTCTTCGTGATAGAGGAAGATATGTTCATCGAACCCGCCGACACAGGCAAAATGGTCGCGGCGAACGAAGATGCAAGCGCCATGCAAGACGGGAACCTGGCAATCGGCAATTGGCGGCGGCCCGCGCCACGAAGCCCCCCCTGGGAAACAGCCTCGACCAGCGACGAAAGCGTCGACGCCCTTCATTATAAAAGGAAGGATTGAAGGCAGCACACGGATAATCGGCCGCCGCTGCGAGAAGTTTGTCGATGGCACCGTTCGCCAAACGTACATCCGGGTTTAAGAACAATAGGAAGGCCGATGTCCCGGCAGCCGCCCCTGCATTGCAGGCGGCGCCATATCCCACGTTCTCATTGAGCCTAATCACTTCGGCGCCAGCCTCCGATGCGACCGCCGCAGAACCATCCGTACTTGCATTGTCGACGACATAAATGTTGGCGAAACGAGGGAGGCTGGCCAGGCAATCCTTCAACACGTGAGCGCTTTGATACGTGACAACAACAATGTCTACTTTATTTGTCATTGACGCTCATCGTAACGCTTGTCGGCGAGTGGACGCGCCCGCAATGCGCGCCGTGCAGCACGCCACACGCATGGGATTTGGCAAAGTCGTCATCGACAAACGCGCCCTCAATTCCGCCATGGAAAGTCGTAGTCCAACCCGAGCGAGAAGTCCCGGTCGTCGGAGAGCCTCTTGGGCACAATCTCAAACAACCCTTCCAACCCAAGGCAACGAATTTCAACCATGGCCAATCTCTTTTGCCCGGCGCACAAGGTAGCGAGCATATTCGGTACTTCCCAGGGCGGCAGCCCTAGTGAGCACTTCCTCGGCACTCAACCAGCCCAGCTCAAGGCCGATTTCTTCTAGACACATGACCTTCACGCCTTGTCGATGTTCTATTGTTCGGACGAACGACGCTGCATCGTGCAGACTGTCATGTGTGCCCGTATCGAGCCACGCATGCCCCCTTCCCAACCGGACGACGTGCAACTGGCCCCGCTCCAGATAGGTGCGGTTCAGGTCCGTAATCTCCAGTTCACCCCTGGCCGAAGGACGAATGGATGATGCGATCTCAACAACTGAATTGTCGTAAAAATACAGGCCGGTAACAGCCCAGTTGGACCTTGGATTTTCGGGCTTCTCCTCTATCGAGAGAGCCTGCTGTGTGGTCCGGTCAAAAGTAACAACTCCGTAACGCTGCGGGTCGTCGACCTGGTAGGCAAAGACGGACGCTCCCCGCTGGCGCGCGACTGCGGAGCGGCAGCGATCAGACAGACCGTCGCCGTAGAAAATATTATCTCCCAATATCAAGGCTACGCGATCCCCACCGATGAAATCGCGGCCAATTATGAAGGCTTCAGCCAAGCCATTGGGTGCGAATTGCGTCGCATACTCGATGGATATCCCGAATGTCGAGCCGTCCCCCAGCAATAGCTGAAACAGATGCAAATCCCGAGGAGAAGAAATTATGAGAATTTCTCGAATGCCAGAAAGCATAAGAACTCCAAGCGGATAGTATATCATCGGCTTGTCGTATACGGGCAAGACCTGCTTTGAAACGGCGAGTGTAGCGGGGTATAGGCGGGTACCGTTGCCACCTGCTAATATGATACCCTTCACCTACGAAGCCCCTTTTTACAACGCGCACAGTCGAATCCCTAACAATGTTAGCAGTCAATTTCGGGATATCGAAGAAAAAAATATTTCAAAGCCATACGTGCTGTGACGCGCACGGTCAGTGCCTGTCCACGTAGCCGCTCCAACGCTCTCAGCGGCCATGCTGATGGCACCGCAACCAATCACAATGAGCAGGGCAGATTTGACCTCAGGTGGGTAGCCTTGGGCACTGCCGAAGTGCCTTTCTGGACAAGCTTTTCCATATTATCCGCATCCTCATGCTTGATGAGGATTTTCACCTAGAATAGGAGGACTATTGCCCCATTTGCGCCCTGGCGGACTGTTCATAAGCACTTTTCCAATACAGAGAACTTTGGTCAACGCTGTGACTGTCCGTACCGCACTCACACCTGACAGTACGATCATCTATCATAAGGAAGCTGAGTATCACGGAAATCCGATATCTGGTGACGGCTCCCTGGTGACTGTCGACTACGGCTATGACATCCATGAGCAAATTTGCTCATGGGCAGATTTCGACATCCGTATTTGTGCTTTTCCGACAAGACCCACGGTATCCTGAGGCGCTATACCGAGGTGATCGCTTGCCTGAAGCGGTAGAGCATCGGGCGGCACCGAAGCTCCTGGTACTGGTGGACGAATCAACCGAAGGCACCGGCCGTCGATCATCAAGAATATCGGCCGCGCCATCCGCTACCTGCGCGACACCGCCGACATCGCCATTCTGCTGGTCGAGCAATATCTGGATTTCTGCCGTGAACTGGCCGACGTCGTCTACATCATGGACCGCGGCCGTATGGTCCACGAGGGCGCCGTCGAAGACCTGGATGCACCCGAGGTGCGTAAGCTGCCGACGGTTTAGCAGAGGTTGGGCGACTACTTTCCGAACTGGAAATAGCCGAGCGCGATGTCGGCCCGCTGCGCTTCGGCCTCGCTGCGTATGCGCGGGAACAGGTCGATCGCCAGTTCGGGGTCCTTGATGTCGGCTGATCGCAGGCCGCCGTCACTGGCAAGCGCGACGATGAGATGTGGTTCCGCAGCCGTCATTTCCTGGTCGCTGAGTGGAACGAGCTTCATGCTGAAGGTCGCATCCGACCCGGCGCGCTTGAGCAGGTTGGCAAAGTTATAGACGACACCGTCCTTTCCGATCAGCAGCAGGTTGATGTCGCGGCCACCTGCGCCCGTCAATGTGCCCTGGAGCGAGTCTCCTGCGTTCAGCTGATCCTTGTTCAGACGCAGGAGCAGCCCACTGGAACCTGGCTTCATGGCCTTGAGGAAATCCGCCACCGGGCACTGGTCCCGCTCGATGATGTGAGGGGTCAGCACCAGCTTGCCGCCGAACGAGCTGGCAAAGTCGCGCACCAGCTTGTCCATCGGCGCCTTCGAGGTGGCAAAGCCGTCGACGGCGGGGTTGGGCGCCGAGACATCCTTCACCGCAGCGTAGAAGCAGGAGCCGCCGTCGAAAGACTTGAACCATTCGGCCGCGCTGGCGGGAACAGGCTTGGGTTCGACCGCGACCTCCTTCACCGGCTCGGGTGGCTTGGCCGTCTCGGGCTCGATGGAGGGCGGCAGCTTGTTGGCAGGCGGCGCCTTGCTCTCGGTCTGCGGCTGTGTAGCCTGCGGCTTGGCCGCGTCCTTTACCCCACCATTTGCGGCCTGTTCGAGCGCCGGCTTGTCCTTTGCGGGAGGCAGCACAGCCCCACCACCCGGCAACAAGCCATCCACAAGGCCGGCGAAGTAGGCTCCTCCAGCCGCCACGGCCACGACAAGCAGGATCCCGCCGATCAGCCCGGCACTGCTCCGTCGCGGAGCAGCGGGCACGACCTGGCGCGGCGGTGGCGCCGCCGGCCTGACCGCCTTGGACGTGTTGCGCCAGGGCGCGTCGCGCGGCAACAGCGACTCCGGCGGCGGAGGCTGCGGTTTGCCCGGCGTCGTTCCTCCCGATGTACGCCAGCTCGGCTCTGTGCGGGCAACCGGCTCTCGCTCAAGCGACGCCGCAGCCGCGATGGTTCCCGGCCTGGTTCCACCGCCCGTCTCCCTTAGCCATTCGACGATCTCGTCGGCACTTTGCGGGCGGTCCGCGGGATCGGGTTGCAGCATGGCCTCGAGCAGCGGCAAAAGATCCGGATCCACGCCCGCGAGATCCGGCACCGTGCGCCGCTTCTCGATAACCTCGACGGGCGAGCCACCCATATCGAGCTGCCTGCCGCGCAGCGCAGCCGCAAGCACAAGGCCCAGCGAATAGATGTCGGATCGTTCCGTCACCTCGCCGCCGAACAGGCCGAGCTGCTCCGGCGACACGAAGCTGTATTTGCCGGCAAAACTGCCGCCAAGGAGTGTGCCGCCGCCGACATTGGCCGATCGCGCGATGCCGAAGTCGATGATCTTGGTCTTTTCGACGCTGCCGCCGGGGAGGACGATATTGTCGGGCGACAGGTCGCGATGGATGACGCCCGCCTCATGCGCGAGCGCAAGCCCCGAAGCTACCCGCGCCAGCATCCTGCGGGCGTCTCGAGCGTCGAGCGGCCCCTGGCGCATGCGCTCGGCCAGCGACTGGCCGTCGACAAACTCCATGGCAAGGTAAGGCCGGCCGATCGTCGGATCGATGGTGAAGACGTGGTAGCGTACGATGGCGTCGTGCGACAGGTGGTTGAGGATGGACGCTTCCTTGCGGAACAACGCCAGTATGCCCTGGTCTCGGGCGAATTCCCGCAACACCACCTTGATGGCCACAGGGTCGCCGGTCTGGATGTTGTGGCCGCGATAGACCTCGCCCATGCCGCCGGTGGCGATGTGTTCGTCGATCTCGTAGATGCCATTGAGCTCGGTGCCCTGACGAACGCCGGTATCTGGAGAAATGCGGGTCTTGTCGTCCGACGTCATGGCCGGCGCTTCCCGTCAGTGCATGCGTTGGCAATGTCCATCGCTCACGCCTCGCCAGCGGCTCCACGCCCGACGGCAACAGGTAGGTCTTCCGGGCTAGATCACCTACAGACCGAGCTTCGCCGTTGACAGCCTGATTGGCAAGTAGGATGCTGACGTTGCGTAAGAATGCAAGCCGTGCATAGCCGTGTAAAGTCTGCGATCTCGCGAGGGGAGCGGCCAAGTGGTGTGCGAGCATTGCCTGCCCAGCAGTTTGTTTCGCGTGTTTCGAACGGCGAACATGCTTGCTGTTTGCGCGCTCGCCTTGCTTCTACTTCTCACAGCCTCATTCGCAGCCGAGCGCGTCAGCGGACGCCGCGCTGCTCTGGTCATCGGCAATTCGGCCTACCAGCACCTCGCCACCTTGCCGAACGCGGTCAATGACGCCGACCGGGTTCGCGAGGTTCTCGAGCGCGCCAATTTCGAAGTGACGCTCGGCCGCGATCTCAACAAGAAAGGCCTTGAGGAAACCGTTCTGGGCTTCCTGCGCACGCTCAACGATGGCGACGTGGCACTGTTCTACTACAGCGGCCATGCGGTTCAGGTCGGCGGCAACAACTACATGCTGCCAGTCGATGCCAGCATGGCCTCGTCCTACGACCTCGAGGTAGAGGCCTACAGCATGTCGAGCCTGCTCGAGTACATGCGCGAGACGTCGTCACTGCAGATCGCCATCCTCGATGCCTGTCGTGACAATCCCTTTGCCAACAACGCCTATTTCGTCGGCCAGAAGAAGCTGGCAGTCGAGGGCAAGAAGGGGCTCGCTTCGGTTACGCCTCAGAACGGCACGCTGATCGTCTACTCGACCGCGCCAGACCAGGTGGCGCTCGACGGCAACAACGGCATGAGCCCGTTCACCGGCGCCTTCACCGACTATGCGCTGAAGCCGAATGTCGAGATCCGCAAGCTGCTCAGCGACATTCGCTCGGAAGTCATCAAGCGCACCGACGGCCGTCAGACGCCGTGGGACGCCTCCAGCCTGACCTCCTCCTTCTTCTTCGTCACCCGCCAGAACCTCTTGATCATCGAAGACATGCGCGAGGTGCGCGTGCCGCCGAAGATGGAGGCCGTAGCGTTGCGCATCTCGCCGCCGATCACCAGCGGAGATACGCCCCTCAGCGTCAACTTCACCAAGCTGCCGGAGGCCGGTACGTTGTGGCTGGGCGACAGGCAGATCGATCTCGACAGCAAAATCTCGGCCGACGAGGTATCGGCGGTGATGATGAAACCCTCGTCCGGCGACATGAAAGACGAAGAGATCCGCTACGCGGTGACGACGGAAGGTGGACGCACCGCGAGCGGTATCGTCAAGGTCGTCATCGACGTCAGCGCACCGGCTCCGAAGACGATCAAGCCGAGCCTGACCATCGCTCAGGGCGAAGTCGACGAACAGGCACCGGCTCCCAAGCCGATCCTCGTCGCCATGGCATCGGATGTCGGCACCGGCTTCTCGCCGATGCCGGAAGAGATCGTTCGTTCGTCCAGCGCGCCCAAGGGCTGGCTGAAGCTCGAAAGCCGCGATCCGGAGACTCAGGTCGCCATCGGCGACCAGGTGGTTTCGGAAGGCGACCTTATCAAGGCCGAGGACATCGGCAAGCTGCGTATCCGGCCCTCGCTCAAGGTCGTTGCCGACAGCGGCCTGTCGGAGTTGAAACCTATCGCCGAGGCGTTGAAGCCGCAGCAGCCGGAAAGCACTGGCACCGGGACGGCTGCCAACCCTGCCCCGGCGCCCGCGCCCAAGGTCGAACCGGTCGCTCCCGTGCGCACGGTGGTGCTGGTGCCGGCCGTCAGGACCAAGACGCCAGCGCCCATCACCATCAACGTCGCCGTTTCGGTCAATGAGTGCGACACCCTTGCCGCCGAACCGCTCGACGTGCAGGCCGTCGCCGATGGCAAGCTGCCCAACGACATCGACGTGTCGAAGGCGCTCGCGGCCTGCAAGTCCGCCGTCAACGAGCATCCCGACGTTGCGCGCTTCAAGTACCAGTATGCCCGCGCGCTCTATGCCGACGGCGAGTTCGATGCCGCGCTGAAGGCACTCAATGAAGCCAGCGACGCGGGCCATGTGCGGGCGAGCTACCTGCTCGGTCGGCTCTACCAGTTCGGCGCCGCAGTAAAGCGTGATCCGGCCAAGGCGATCCCATTGTTCGAGGCTGGGGCAAAGCGCGGCGATCCATACTCGCAGTATGCGCTCGGGCGGGCCCTGGTCACCGGTCTCGGAACCAAGGCCGACGTCGACCGCGGCATGGCAATGGTCACGAGCGCGGCCGAGTCTGGCCACACCTACGCGATGAACATGCTGGGCACCGAGTATCTCTCCGGCAGCAACGTGAAGAAGGACGACGCCCGGGCATTCAAATTCATCTCCGAGTCCGCCAATCGGGACGATGTGTATGGATTGGTGCTTCTCGGCATCCTCTACCGCGACGGTTCTGGTGTCCAAAAGGACGCGAAGCGTGCAGCCGAGTTGTTCGAGAAGGCGCGCGCACGCGGCCATCCTTATGCCGGCCGCCTCCTCGGCCGCATGGCCCTGCGAGACAAGTCGGCAGACCCTAAGACTGTGGCCGGCTGGTATCGCGAGAGTGCCGAGCGCGGCGACGCCTGGGGCGCGTACTTCGCTGCGGAACTGCTTCAAGACAATCCGTCCCTGCAGCACGACGGAGGCGAGGTTGCCCGCCTGCTGGCGTTGTCCGCATCCCACGACACCAAGGAAGTGTCGGCGAATGCCAAGGCTGCACTGGCCAAGGTAGACAACATCAGCGTCGGCAAGGAAGTGCAACTCGCACTCCAGAGGGCGGGGCAGGACATCGGCGCGGTCGACGGCAAGCTCGGAAGCCAGACACGCGACGCGGCAAATGCCGTTCTCGGTGCCGATGCGCCGCGCGAACCCCGCGATCTGCTTATCGGACTGTTGCGCAAGGAATGGATCGATTCACGACCTCGACTGGACATGCTGGGCTCATAAGGGGAGACGCAAATGCTATCGCATACTCTCAGGCTGCTGCTTGTCGGCGCGCTTCTGCCACTCGTCGGATGCGGCTCGCTGAAGAAAGTGGAGGAGCAGGTTGTCCAGCCCGTGCAGCAACCGGTTCCGGTCAAGAAGGCGCCCACGAAGAAGGCGCCGGTTGCAAAGCCCAGGAAAGTCGTGGTTGCCCCGGTGGTTGCGACGCCAGTCGTTCATACGCCAAGCGAAGGGAACGACGGAGGAGGCGGTGGTGGCGGTGACAGTGGCAGCCCTTGGTAAGCCCCTACCCAAAGTCGTAGCTGAACCCCTCGCCTGACGTGCCGACAGTCACGCGCGTCAGCTTCTCCCCATCGAGTGACCGGTTGAGCACGCCGCGGCTCAGTTCCGGCAACAGCGTGTTGGTCAGGATCGCATCTATCATGCGGCCGCCGGACTCGATCTCCGTACAACGGGCCTTGATCAGGTCCATGACGCCGTCGCCGATCACCAGTTCTGCGCCATGGCTGGCGGCGAGCCGGCGCGCGATCTTTCCGAACTGATGGCGGGTGATCGCCTCGATCATGTCGCCCGACAGCGGATAATAAGGGATTGTCACGACTCGCCCCAAGAAGGCCGCGGGAAAGACCTTGAGCAGCGGCGCGCGCAGTGCCGTGTCGAGGTCCTCGATCTTCTCGCGCAGCTGCCCGTTCTTGGTCCTCTGCATGATCACCTCCGATCCGACATTGGAAGTGAGCAGGATCAGCGAATTCTTGAAGTCGATGCGCCGCCCTTCGCTGTCGTCCATCATGCCCTTGTCGAAGACCTGGAAGAAGATCTCGTGGACATCGGGATGCGCCTTCTCGACCTCGTCGAGCAGGATCACCGAATACGGCCTGCGCCTGACGGCTTCCGTAAGGATGCCGCCCTTGCCGTAGCCGACATATCCGGGGGGCGCGCCCTTGAGCGTGGAAACAGTATGCGCCTCCTGGAACTCCGACATGTTGATGGAGATCAGATTCTGCTCGCCGCCATAGAGCATCTCGGCCAGCGCCAGCGCCGTCTCGGTCTTGCCGACACCCGACGGGCCGCAAAGCAAGAAGACGCCGACCGGCTTTTCCGGCGCGCCGAGCCCGGCGCGACTGGTCTGCACGCGCTTTGCGATCATTTCCATCGCGTGGTCCTGGCCGACGACACGCGCGGCGAGCGTCTGCGCCAAGCGCAGCGCCTTCTCCGTCTGGCTCGAAAGCATGCGGCCGGTGGGAATGCCGGTCCAGTCCTGCACGACCGCCGCAACCGCATTGCGGTCGACCGACAGCAGGATCAGCGGTGCTTCCCCTTGCGCCGCGGCGAGTTGAGCAGAGAGTTCCTTGAGGCGGGCGAGGTCGGCGGCGGGGTCAGATGGAGCACCAAAGCCAGGAGTCGCCCCACCCCTGGCCCCTCCCCACAAGGGTGAGGGGGATTCCTGCGCCTGATCGGCAGCGTCGCCGGCGGTCGCCGTGTCCGATGTAGCGGTTTCGGGAACACTCTGGCCACCGCCTTGGAACTGATCGGCAACCTCATCGCCGGGCGCTACCAGCTCCGCCTCAGTTCCCCCTTCCGAGGCGCCTGCGGCCACCGGGTCAAGCGCTACTCCCTGCCCACGAAGCGTGGCGCGAAGCTCCAGGATTTCTGCAGCCAGCGCTTTCTCAGATTCCCAACGAGCCTCCGCCTCGGCCAGCGCCGCCTCAGTCTCGGCCAGCCCTTTTGCTACCCGCGCCTTCCTGTCATCGACCTCGATGCCGATGGCGGCCTCGCGGCCAATGATGCCCTGTTCGACCTCCAGTGCCTGCTTGCGGCGTATCAGGTCTTCCACCGCGCCGGGACGCGCATGCTGTGAGACAGCGACCCGCGCGCAGGCCGTATCGAGCAGGCTGACGGCCTTGTCAGGCAGTTGGCGCGCCGGGATGTAGCGATGCGACAGCTTCACAGCCGTTTCGATCGCCTCGTCCAGGATCTGCACCTGGTGGTGCTTCTCCAGCACCCCGGCCACCCCGCGCAGCATCAAGATGGCGGCGGCCTCGTCCGGTTCGTCGATCTTGACTACCTGGAAGCGGCGGGTCAGTGCCGGGTCCTTCTCGATGTGCTGCTTGTACTCGGCCCATGTGGTGGCCGCGATGGTGCGCAGTTCGCCGCGCGCCAGGGCCGGCTTGAGCAGGTTTGCGGCGTCGCCCGTGCCGGCAGCACCGCCGGCGCCGATCAGCGTATGCGCCTCGTCGATGAACAGGATGATCGGCACCTCCGAGGATTGCACCTCGTCGATAACAGCCTTCAGCCGCTTCTCGAACTCGCCCTTGACGCTCGCGCCAGCCTGCATCAGCCCGACATCGAGCATGCGCACGCTGACGCCCTTGAGCATGGGCGGCACGTCGTCCTCGGCGATGCGCAGCGCAAAGCCCTCGACCACGGCGGTCTTGCCGACGCCGGCCTCGCCGGTGAGGATCGGGTTGTTCTGGCGCCTGCGCATCAGGATATCGACGATCTGGCGGATCTCGGGATCGCGGCCAACCACCGCATCGATCTTGCCGTCGCGGGCGCGCTGGGTGAGGTCGGTCGCATATTTCGCCAGCGCCGTGTCTCCACCCCGCCCAGGCCGCCGGGGCGCCTCCGCCGTCTCGGCAGCCGCCGCCGGCCCCGTCGCCTCGATCGACCCTTCCATGACCTCGGCGAAGCGGCCAATCACGGCGTCGGCATCGATCTTGTCGAACTCGACGCTGATCTTCGAGACCAGCCCTTCGAGCACAGGCGTCTTCAGGCAGGCCAGAACGACATGGGCGCTGCGCACCTCCTCAGTGCCGAACTCCAGCGTCGCCAGGCTCCACGCCTCCTGGATAGCGTGGAAGATGTGGTCGGAGAACTCCTCAATGGATGTAGCTCCATAAGGCAGCTTGTCCACCGCCCTTGTCATGTCGGCGGCGATGCGCGCGGCGTCAACGCCTGCATCGCGCAGGATCATCTGCACATCGGAGCGATCCGACAAGACGAGCTGTTCTATGAAGTGAACCAGTTCGACATAGGGGTTGCCGCGCAGCTTTGCCGCGTCGGCGGCAGCCTTGAAGGCGCGCAGGCAGGTCGGATTCAGCTTGCCGACGAGTTCCTTGCGCTTGAAGCCCTGCGATGCCCTGCGATGCTGCATGCCCCCTGGTTGCATGGGACTGCTCCGATGGCCGGACTGGTTCCTTATAAGGTGCCACACGTCAGGGAATTTTACAAAGCATCGCCGGTTCTTCGATGCTCGCGAACGAACAAGGACAATTCTCATGAAGAAGGTGACCAAGCCTTAAGAGCTAGTCTCACGAAACTTTGAGCATGGTGTGAAGTGTGTTAAACCTAGGGCGAGTGGCAATGCTGACGACTTCCAACCTTCGAGTACCGGCGTGGGGGGATGCGTGGTTGACCTTTCTCTCTGGCTTAGCCCGCTGGACGGTGCGAATCCGTCGGGAGAGGATTTGCGCAACGACCCCCGTTTCCACGAGCTGGAGCGGCTGATCGACCCGCCCGACGAAGTCATCCACGACGACAACAACAAGCCATCGAGCGAAGTCGCTGTCGCGGTGGACTGGTCGGCGGTGCTGCGCAAGGCCGAGGAGCTGAGACCGGCCGGCCGCGACCTGCGCCTGCTCGTCATCGTCACCCGCGCGCTGGCCAATGAACAGGGCCTGCCAGGCCTCGCCGAAGGACTGACGCTTATGGCGCAGAGCTTCGACCAGCACTGGGAGACGATGCACCCCGCATTACGCCCGGCGTCGACGCCGCGCGACACCGCGCTCAGGCGCGTCAACGCGCTGCTCGACCTGCAGAACGCCAATGCCGGCCTGCTCGGCAATCTGCGCCGGATGAAGTTTCTCACGCCGCGCGGCTTCGCGCCGATCAGCGGCAGGGACCTCGAGCAGGGGGCACTCGACGACCGCCTGATGCTCCAGGAAGCGGCGCAAGGCCTGAGCAATTCCGAACGCTCTGCGCTGTCCGCCGCGCACGAGCAACTGCTGGGTCGACTGCGCAGCGGACTTGCGGCGCAGAACGACCAGCAGCCCGATGCAGTGGCGACGCTGACATCGGATTTGCGCAATGCGATCTCAGCCCTCGAGGCCCTGGACAAGGCCTTCAATGTGCGGCTCGAAACGACAGGACCTGCGGTGCCCGTCCTGTCGCGGTTTCTGGAGCGGATGCTGGCAACCCTGCAGCGTGGCACCCGTGCCGCGCCGACCGCTGAGCCAGTCGCTGCCTCGCCAATTCAACCGGCGCCGACGGCCAACGGCCACGACCGCAGCCCTTTCGCCACGTCAATGGCTGCTGCCACCCTGCCCGACCGCATCAACTCGCGTGATGACGTGGTCAAGTGCCTCGACCTCGTCATCGCCTTCTACGATCGCACCGAACCTTCCAGCCCGATCCCCCATCTCGCCCGCCGTGTCCGCCGCATGGTGCCGATGGATTTCGTCGAGCTGATGGAAGACCTCGCCCCCTCCGGGTTGAAGGAGTTCCGGCTTCTCGCCGGGGTTCCCGATACCAAGAAGACGTCCCAGAAGGATGAAAGGTAAGCAGGCATGCCAGCTGAAAGCAAAGCAAAGGTCATCGAGCGCAATCGGGCACCGCGCGTGCAGATCGCCTACGATGTGGAGACCTACGGCAGTCCGACCACCATCGAGCTGCCTTTCGTCATGGGCGTGATGGCCGATCTCTCAGGTGCATCGCAGACCCGGGAAGCGATAAAGTCGGTCCAGGACCGCAGCTTCGTCGACACCGACGCCAACCGCTTCCCCAAGTTCATGGAAGCGCTGGGGCCGCGGGTGAAGGCGCGGGTCAAGAGCACGCTGCCGACAACAGAGGGAAAGGAGGGCGAGGAAGAACTCGCCGTCGACCTGACCTTCTCCAGCATGGGCGACTTCGCCCCTGACAAGGTTGCCGAGCAGGTGCCGCAGCTGGCCGAGATCCTCAAGATGCGGCGCCAGCTCGTCGAGCTCCTGGGCTTCATGGACGGCCGCGTCGATGCCGAAAAGCGCATCGCCCAACTTCTGAACAACGAACCGCTGCTCGGGCAGATCGCCGGCCAGGCCCTGTCCGGCGACGACAAGGCGGAGGGCTGAGCCATGGCCGAGCAACAGAAAACCACTGCAGTCGCCGAGGCCGAGGCCATCGACCTCGGCGAGTTTGGCGAACTCCTCGAAAAGGACTTCAAGGTCAAGAAGGACGACAGCGACAAGCTGCAGCAACTCGTCCGCAACCTTGCGCTCGCCGCCAAGTCGCGCTCCGACACAACGACGATCTCTTCCAACGCCATCAAGTCGATCAAGTCGCTGATCGCCGGCATCGACAAGGTGCTGACGACGCAGGTGAACGAAATCCTGCATGCACCCGAGGTGCGTGAAATGGAGGGCACCTGGCGCGGCCTCTGGTACCTCGTCAACAATACCGAGACCGACCAGAAGCTGAAGATCCGGGTGATGAACATATCCAAGGAGCAGCTGGCCGACACGCTTGAGGATTTCGAGGGCCAGATGTGGGACCAGAGCCCCGTCTTCAAGAAGGTCTACACCGACGAATATTCGATGTTTGGCGGCGAGCCCTTCGGCTGCCTCATCGGCGCCTACGAATTCTCCAACTATCCGCGCGACGTCAGCCTGTTGCGCAACATCTCGGGCATCTGCGCCTCGGCGCATACGCCCTTCATCGCCGCTGCCTCGCCACGGCTGTTTCGCATGGACAGCTGGCAGGAGCTGCCCAACCCGCAGGACCTGCAGCAGATCGTCTCCAACCCGGCCTATGCGTCATGGCAGTCGCTGCGCGAAAGCGAGGACGCCCGCTACATCGGGCTTGCCATGCCGCGCGTGCTGGCTCGCCTGCCCTATGGCGCCGAGACCGTGCCGGTTAAGGGTTTCGCCTTCGAGGAAGAGGTGCAGGGCGACCATCACAAATATGTCTGGATGAACGCCGCCTTCCCGATGGGCGTCAACATCAATCGCAGCCACAAGCTGTTCGGCTGGGGCACGCAGATCCGCGGCGTCGAGAATGGCGGTTCGGTGATCAACCTGCCCGTCCACAACTTCCCCACGGACGACGGCACCGTGTCGATGAAATGCCCGACGGAAGTGGCGATCGACGACCGACGCGAGGCGGAATTGGCCAAGCTCGGGCTGATGCCGATCCTGCATCGCAAGAACACCGACGTTGCCGCCTTCATCGGTGCGCATTCGCTGCAGGACGATGAAACCCGTGCCGGGCGTCTGGTCGATCCCGACGCCCAGTCCAACGAACGGCTGAGCGCCAACCTGCCCTACCTGTTCCCGGTCTCACGCTTCGCGCACTATCTCAAGGCGATCGCGCGCGACAAGATCGGTTCGTTCAAGGAACGCTCCGACATGCAGGTCTGGCTGACGGAGTGGATCAACCGCTATGTGCTGGCCAATCCCGCTTTCGCCGACGACAAGGCGCGCGCGAAGCGTCCGCTCGCCGCGGCAGAAGTGCAGGTGGACAGCGTCGAGGGCCGCCCTGGTTACTACAACGCCCGCTTCTACCTGCGACCGCACTACCAGCTGGAAGGAATCAACGCCTCGCTTCGTCTCGTGTCGGAGCTGCCTTCGGTCAAATCCTGATCTTGTCCCTAAGCCACGGAGAGCGAAATGCCTGATACCAGAACCAAGATAGACGGATTTCTGAAGGTTCCCGACATACCCGGCCCAAGCGTGCGCGACGGGCACGACGAAGAGATCGAGGTCTATGGCGTCGATTACACCATGGTTGCGCCACACGATCCAAACTCGCTGTCGCGGCGCGGCCGGGTGGCGTTGGGCATGATCGAGTTCACCAAGCATTACGACATGGCCTCGCCCTACCTGCAGAAGGCGCTGTTCGAAAACACCCTTATGGACGAGGTGGTGTTCTCCTGTCGGCGCACGATCGAAGGCGAGACGAGCGACTATCTTGTGGTAACGCTGAGCGATGCGTCCGTGGTGACCTATCACATGCATCCGAGCGAGGACGAACCGGACGTCATCGAGGACAGAGTGGCGTTCGCCTACAAAACCATCAAGTTCAATTACGACGATAAGCATGAGGTGGAAATGGATGTCCACATCGGCAAGTGAGCCTCATGTTCGGCGCAGTGCCACGGCTGCGGGCAGCCCGCGAGCCAAGCGCGAGGCGGTCCAGCCTTCCCTGTGGGACCGTCTGGTCAACGATGTACCCGGGCTCGCCTCCGAGATAGGCGAGCTGCAACGGGCGCTTCAGGATGAATTGGGAGCGGAGCGTCTGGACGCGCTCGTGAGCGGCGGCCGGCGTGCGATCGATGCCGACCCCGAGCTGAGCACTGAGCAGAAGAGCCGGCTCAATCGCCTCGTCGACCAGAACATGCGCCGCACCGAACTCGAGAGCCGCGGTGTCGTGGTGTCGGCTCGCGTGCTGCGCGAAGCCGTACGGCGCGACATCGAGGCGCTTTTCAACACCGAGCGCTTCGAGTCCTCGCCGCTGCTGTCCGATCTCGAATTGGAGCATGCCTCCGCCGGCCCGCCCGCGCTCGACGATTTCCCGGAGGTGCGGCGCAGCGTCGTCAACTATGGCGTGCCCTCGTTTTCGGGCCGCTCGTCGCGCGACTTCGACCGGGACATGCTGGCCCGCGAAATCCGCGCCGTACTCGCCACCTTCGAGCCTCGCCTGAAAGAGAGCGCCACCAAGGTGACGGTCAATCTCGGCGACAAGACCGGCCTGAAGATCGAGATCGATGGCGTGCTGATCATGACGCCCACGCCTGAAAGGTTGCGGCTGCGCACGACCATCAATCTCGACAATGGCGTCGCCCGCACCGACCTGAAGGAAAGCTGAGAATGGACCGGGTCTTCCTGGAGTATTACGAGGAGGAACTGACCCATATACGCAGCCTTGCGGCCGAATTCGCCGACATGCACCCGGCCGTTGCCCGCAACCTGTCGCTCGATACCGTCCCCTGCCCCGATCCCTATGTCGAGCGGCTGCTCGATGGCGTCGCCTATCTTGCCGCACGCACGCGGCTGAAGGTGGACGCCGAGCGCTCGCGCTTCGCACGCAGCATTCTCGAAGTGCTTTATCCCGACCTGCTGACACCCGCGCCCGCGACCACCATGGCGGTACTGAAGCCGGGTCAACAGGTGCAGACCATGAATACGGGCCACGTGGTCGCCAGGGGCACGCGGATGGTGTCCAGCCTGCAGCCCGGCCTGCCCACGCGCCTCACCTTCACGACGGTCCAGGACGTGACCCTGTGGCCTGTTGAAATCGCTTCGGTCGGCTATTTCCAGGACCGGAGCGCGCTGGCCACGGCCGGCATGACCCCGCCTGCGGGCGTGACGGCCGAAGCGGCGTTCCGGATCACGCTGACCCGCACAGGCAAGGGGAAACTGTCCGACCTCGCGCTTGACCGGCTCGATTTGCACTTCGCCGGCCGCACCAAGGCGCCGGTCCTGTTCGACACCATCTTCGGTGTCTGCTCGGGCATGGCCGCCCGACCGGAGGGCAAAGGCGGGCGGCTTTCACCGCTGCCGCTGCCCGAGATGGCCGGCATCAGCGATGCCGAAGCGCTGCTCCCGCGTACCCGCCCAACCTTCGAAGGCTACAGGCTGCTGCGCGAATACTTCATCATGCCGGAACGCTTCCACTATGCCCGTATCCAGGGGCTCCGACCGGTGGTGAAAAGCTGCGAGACCGGACTTGAGATCATCTTCCTGCTGCGCCGTCCGGTGCTGGAATTGGCGGACCTATCTCCCACCGATTTGGAGCTGTTCGCCACGCCGCTGGTCAACCTGTTCGAGCGCGAATGCAATGTCATCGAGCTCGACAACAGGCGCACCCGGCAGGTGCTCTATGCCGACCGTACCCGTCCGCGCGACTTCGAGATCTTTCGCGTGACAAAGGTCGAGGATGCCGAGGCCGACGGGCCTGACGCCGAGATACCGGCACTCTTCAGCCTCGGCCAGAACCGCGGCAACGGTTGGGTCTATTCGACCGAGCGGCGACCGCGCCGCGCCACCGAGGACGAGCGGCGCGAAGGCATCACCCGCACCTCCTATCCCGGCGACGACGTCTTCATCGCCGTTTCCCGCCCCGCCGACAGCGAAGTTGCGCGCCCGCTTCGCCGCATCGAGGTCACCGCGCTCTGCACCAACCGCGACCTGCCTATTCTCGATGACACGCCGTCGCTGACGCTGGAAAGCGGCGATCCGGTCGAATCTATCAGGCTGCTGGGTGCGCTCAGGACGCCGCAGCCGTCCATTCCGGCCACACTTCCGGCCGGCGCCGACGGCGAGTCCCGTGCCGACGACCTCGCCTGGCGGCTCGTGGCGCAGCTGTCGCTGAACTTCCTCAGCCTCGCCCAGGAAGGCCGGGGCTCGGACCCGCTGCATGCGCTGCTGGACCTCTACGCCGACCGCGGCGACCCCGGCCTGGCGCGGCATGTCCGCTCGATCGTCAGGGTGGAATCGCGCCCGGTCGTCGAACGCCTGTCGATCCCCGGGCCGATGTGCTTCGGCCGGGGCATCGAAGTCCTGCTTCACATTGACCAATCAGTCCTGTCGGGCCAGAGCAGCCTCCTGTTGAGCGCGCTTTTGTCCCGGCTCTTTGCCCGCCACTCGGGCATCAACGGCTTCGTTCGCACGCGCACGCGCCTGCTTCAGAGACAGGAGGAGGTGCCATGGCCGATGACGCCCGGCAACCGCTTCCTGATCTAGAGGCCCCGGTCTCCGAGGCCTACGACTTCTTCGAGCTGCTGCGCCGGCTTGAGAGGCAGGAAAAGTTGTTGTTCGGTCATTCCGGGCGACCGGAGCGGGAACCGGCAAGACTCGGCCAGCACATCCGCCTCGGCTTTGCCACGCAGGACATCGTCACTTTCCAAGCCGCGTCGGAGCGTACTCCGGCGCGTGTGACCATTGCCAATATTGGTCTGCTGGGGCCTGAGGGACCGCTGCCGCTGCACATCACCCGCTGGGTGCTTGACCGGCTGTCGCAGCGATGGTTCGCCGGCGCGGATGCACACGAGACCAGCGACACCACCTTCGTCGATTTCGTCAACATCCTGCAGCACCGGCTGATCGCGCTGTTCTACCGCGCCTGGGCCGACGCTCATCCCGGCGTGCAGGTCGAGCGCTCCGCCGGCGGGCGGGTTGTCTCGATGCTCAGTGCCATGGCCGGCATCGGCCTTCCGGGAACGGCCGGTTCCGACAACCCCGGCATGGACACGGTCAAGCTGCGCCAGGCCGCGGCACTCGCCAGCCAGGTCGACGGGCCCGAGCGCCTGACCCTGTTCGTCGCCGAGGCTTTCAAGGTGCCGGTTCGCCTCAAGGAGTTCGTGGCGGCGTGGCTGGCCGTTCCGGCAGCCCTGCAGTCCCGCCTCGGCCAAGCCTATGCGAGCCTTGGAAACGGCGCGGCGATCGGACCACGAACATTCAGTCGCCAGAGCCGGATAGAGCTGCGCCTCGGCCCACTCGATCTCGAGACCTACCTCACCTTCCTGCCCGGCAGCAAAAAGCTGGCCTTGCTGAAACACACAGTTCGCGACCTGATCGGCGAAAGCCTCGACGTCGATCTCAGGCTCGTGCTGGCCCGACAGGACGTGCCCACAGCGCGCATCGGCTCAGCCAGGCTCGGTCGGACCGCGTGGCTTGCGCCTCCTTCGGAAAGGGGCGATGCTGAGGATATGCGCCTGCGGACCGTTGTCGGCTGGCGTCCCGAACTGGCGGGGGTCGGGACATGAGCTTGCTCCTCACGCTTGAGCAGGGACCACGCGCACAGGCTGTGCGCCAAGCCCGGCTCGACACGGGCGAAATGGTGATCGGTCGCAGCCCCGAGGCGGACTGGCAGATCGACGATCCTGACATGTTCATCTCGCGCGCCCATTGCCGGATCAGCTCGGGCCCGGATGGCTACACCATCACCGATACATCAAGCAGCGGCCTGTTCATCGACGGTGCCGGCAGTCCGCTCGGTTCGGGCAATTCCGCCGAACTGCGCAACGGCATGCGCCTGAGGCTCGGCGACTATGTGGTGGGCGTCGAGCTGCCGCAAAGTCCTGTTGTCGCAGCGGCACCGCAACCGGCCCAGTCGCGCGCTCCGGTCAGTCTCGGCAGCGACGACTTCTTCGCAACGAAGTCGGAGGAAGAACCGCAGCGCCCGCGCCCTGCCGACCTGCCCAGCCCCTTCGAGCAACCCGCATCGGGAGCGTTCCGCGCCTATGAACGCAGCGACGAAGCGGCACGGCAGAGTTCGCCAGCCTTCGACGATCCCTTCAGCCTCGACCCGGTCGCGACGCCCACGCCGTCCAGCGCCGACGAGCCCGAGACAATGGCAACGGCGGCGTTCAACGACCCGTTCGGCCTCGAGCCATCCGCGCCCGTCAGGCAGGCGCCCGTAGCGCCGCCTCGACAGGATTTTTCCTTCGACAACGAACCCGCTGCGGCACCACCACCTCCACCTCCACCAGCCATCAATCCGGAGCCGGCCGGCGAGAGACGCCCGCGTCCGTGGGAACGTCCTGTCCGCCACGCCGAAACCCCGTCTCCTCCATCACCACCCCGGCAAGCTGAGCCCAAGCATGCTCCGGCTCCTCGCCAGCCGGCACCGTCGAACGACGCCCTACGCGCCGCATTCCTGCGCGGCATGGGCCTCGACGAGGTATTGGCACCAGGCCGCGACCCCGTTGCCGAGATGGAGAAGTTCGGCCGCGAGTACCGGCTGATGATGGATGGTCTGATGCAGCTCCTGCGCAAACGGGCCGAGGAAAAGGGCAACGCCCGCATCGAGCAGACGGTCGTCGGCTCATCCGAGGTCAATCCGCTCAAATTCCTGCCCACCGTCGATGACGTGCTGGCGACCATCATGGCCGAGCGCAGCCCGGGTTTCCTGGCCGGCGAGCCGGCGATCAAGGACGCTGTGCGCGACCTTGCCCATCACCATATCCGCGCCTGGCGCGGCCTTCAGGGCGCGCTGCGCCGTATGATCGACCGCTTCGATCCCGTGACGCTCGAAGCCGAGCTCAAATCGAGTTCCTCGTTCGAGACGCTGCTCGCCGGCGGCCGCAGCGCCAAGCTCTGGGACATCTACAAGAAACGCCACCGTGAGATCGCCCAAAGCGCCGAGACGCGCTTCATGGGCGAGATCGGCGCCGATTTCCGCAACGCCTATGAAGAGGAGTGACGCATGATCGACCGGCGCGACTTCATCCTTGCCCTCGGCGCGACAGGGTTGCTTGCCGCCTGCCAGAGCGGACCGCCGAAACCCTCCACGGTCACGGTCAACATGAGCGGGCAGGCCGGCATGAACCCCGGCCCCGACGGCTCCGACCGTCCCGTCACCGTGCTGGTCATGCGCCTCAAGGACACCGGCAAGTTCAACTCGGCCGACTACTTCGCCCTGCAGGGCGGCGCCGCCGCTGCCCTTGGCGGCGATCTGATCGGCATGGATCAGATCGCGGTCGCTCCCGGCAAGGGCGCTTCCAAGACAATCACGGTGGAACCGGAGGCGACCGCACTCGGCTTCGTCGCGCTCATCCGCGAGCCCGGTGGCCGCAACTGGCGGACGACGAAGTCGGTCTCGCCCGGGTCGACGATGACCGTCTCGGTGAAACTGGGCAGTGGAGGCATCTCGGCCTGACCGGGCCGCGTGGAAACCTGTTCGACGCAGTGGGTGGCGCATGACCGATGCAAACAGAGTGCTCTGGTCCGAAGGGCTGTTCCTGAGGACGCAGCATTTCCAGCAACAGGACCGCTTCCTCGAAGCGTCGGTCCGCGGTGCGCTGCAGGCCGGCCAGCTCCAGACCTTCGGCTTCCGGTCGCTGGTGCTCGATCCTGCCCTGCTCGAAGCCGGACAGGTGGCGATCACTTCGGCGCGGGGCATCTTTCCCGACGGCACGCCATTCTCCATCCCCGACACGATGGACCCGCCGAAGCCGATCGCCATCACTGCCGAAATGGGCGCAGGCGCGATCCTTGTCGCGCTGCCGCTCGAACCGTCAGGCGGCGTCGGCTTCGATCCGGCACATGTCGAGGCAAGCGGCGCCCGCTATCGTGGCCGCATCGTCACCGTCCGCGACGCCGTCCAGGGCGGTGCCGATCCTGAGGAAATAGAGATCGCCCGCCCGCAGGCGATCCTGCTCGCTCCCGGCAAGGCCGTCGGCGGCTACACGGCGTTGCCCATCACCGAGATCAGGGGGCTCCGTGCAGATGGCGGCGTGGCCGTCGACGAGACATTCCTGCCGCCCACTCTCGCGACGGGCGCAGTCGCCTGGTACGCGCAGTTGCTTTTGGAGGTGATCACCGGCCTCGACCAGATCGCTGAGGCGCATGCAAAAATGGTGCTCGGCGGACCCGGACGCAGCGTCGAGGACCTGATGATGCTGCATCTCGCCAATGCCGCGCGCCCTCGCCTCGCCCACATGCTGGCGCAGGACATCTTCCATCCAGCCGATCTCTACATGGAACTGGCGGGCCTTGCTGGCTCGATGGCGACCTTCGGCTCGAGCTCGCGGCGGCTGGCCGAGCTGCCGGCCTACGATCACATGGCGCCTGGACCGTCTTACCTGGCTCTGGCGGATACGCTGCGGTCGCTCATCCTCAGCCTGCGTTATGTCGAGCCGAAGTCGCGCGCTCTGCCGGTGATGCGACACGCCACCAATGTCTGGAAAGTGCGCATCGACAATCCCAAGGTGCTCGTCTCCAGCCGCATCGTCATCCGCGTCGGCTCCGAGCTTTCGGAAGACGCCCTGCGCAAGATCTTCGTCAACCAGGCGACCGTCGGCGCCGCCAGCGAGTTCGAGGGCCTTTGGAAGTCGCGCCTGCCCGGCATCCCGCTGAAGCCGTTACACTCTCAACCGCGCGAAATTCCCTATGACGGAGACCGGTTGTGCCTCGAGCTCGACCAGAAGAGCGAACACTGGGCCTCGCTGCTCGACGCACCGGGCTTCGTCATCGGCGTTTCGGGCGTGCTGCCGAGCGAGCCACAGGTCGACTGCTACTCGGTGAACAGGTGACGCGATGAGCCAGGACGATCCTTTCGGCCTGTCGGAGGATCGTGAGCGGACCCGCATCCGTATGGTCGGCTCGCCGATGCAGCGCATGGCTCTCACACCAGGTCCGGCGGTGCCGCTGCAACGGGCCCGGGCGCATCCCAACAAGCTGGTCGACGCGTTCTCGGCCCTGCTCGAATTTGCGCCGGAACTCGAAAACGCGTTGCCGCCCGACAATCCCGAGACGTTGCGCACCCGCCTGCTCGAAGAGCTGGTCAGAGCCCGTGATGCGGCCGTTGCATCCGGATCGTCGCTCGACAGGGCCGACCAGGCCGCCTGGTCGGTTGCAGCCCTGCTCGATGATCTTGCGCTGAACACGCCATGGGGCGGTGCAAGCGCCTGGCCGCGCCAGCCGCTTGTGGTGATGCTGCGCGGCGACGTCGATGCGGGCTCTCAGTTCTTCTCACGATTGGAGGAGCTCGAGCGGCATCCCAACCGCGACCGGGAATTGCTTGAGCTCCAGTATCTTTGCATGGCGCTCGGCTTCCGCGGCAAGTTCCGCATTCCCGGACGTGCCGGCGATCGCTCGATCAACGCTGTCCGGGTGGCCGCAGCCCGCTTCCTGCGCGACGCCGATGCAACGGATGCGCCCCTGTCGCCCAACTGGAGAGGCGTTGTCGCCTCCGACGAGCCGCAGCGTTTCGTCATCCCGATCTGGGTGATGGGCGTCATCGCAGCGGTGGCAGCGACCGGCATCTACATTGCCTTGTCGATGGCGTTGAGCAACCAGGCGACGCAACTGCCGGCGCTGGTACGGGCGCTGCCGCCGGCCGATCGCGCCGAAGTCCTGCGCACCGCTCCGCAATCCGAAGCACCGGCGCCGGTGCAAAAAGTCGATTTCGCCCTGCTGCCGGAATTCGCCGCCGCCGCCCCGGAGAGCCTGAGACCGGCACTGAAGGGCGCCGAAAGCGTTTCGCTCGCCCGCCTCGTGATCCAGGCGACGAACCCCGAACTGTTCCAGTCGTCGCGGGCGGAACTGACCGACGGTTTCGAGCCTCTTATCGTCTCCATCGCCAAGGTGATTCACGAGAACGAGGAGTTGATCGGCAATGTCACCGTCGTCGGCCACACCGACGGCATCCCCCTTCAGCGCACCAATCCGCTGTCGACCAACCAGCGCCTGTCGGAAGCACGCGCAGCAACCATCGCCGACCTTTTGGTCCAGAACGGCGTGCCTGCCGACCGCGTGCGCTCTGAGGGGCGGGCCGCAACCGACCCGGTCGCCGATGACGACACGCGCGAGGGCCGCGCGCTCAACCGGCGCGTCGAAGTGCTGGTCGAAAAGAGGCTGTGACAGATGTTCATCCTGCGCTTCCTCTGGTCGGTGCTGACGTCGCGGTGGCTCTGGACGCTGATCGGGCTGGCGCTCCTGTCGCTCATCATCTGGATCTTCGGGCCAATCGTCGCTGTCGGCCGCAGCTTCCCCTTCGCCTCCGAGACAGTCCGCATCGGCATCATAGCCGGGCTCGTCATCCTCTGGCTGATCTGGCTCATCATAGCCCAGCGACGTGCCATCCGTGCCAACAGGATGTTCGTGGCCGAGATCGCCGCCCCGCCGGTGGAAAAGCAGCTCACCCCCGGCGAGGAAAGCGTGGCAGCCGTCAGCGCCAAGTTCCAGCAGTTGATGGACGAGCTGAAGCGGCGCAAGCTCGGCGGCCGCAAGTTCCTGCGCGACATGCCCTGGTACGTCATCGTCGGGCCTCCGGCCACCGGCAAGACAACGGCACTGCGCCAGTCGGGTCTCAATTTTCCGATCGACCTCACCGACGATCTGCACGGCGTCGGTGGCACGCGCAACTGCGACTGGTTCTTCGCCGAGAATGCGGTGCTGATCGATACCGCCGGCCGCTACGTCCAGCAGGAGAGCCAGCCCGACGTGGACGCCGTCGAGTGGCTCGGGTTCCTCGACCTGCTGAAGAAGCACCGCGGCCGCCGCGCCCTGAACGGTGTCATCGTCACCCTGTCCATCGACGCTTTGTCCGAAGGCGACGAGGCGATCAAGGCGCATGGGCGCAAGATCAGGCGACGGCTGGCCGAGCTGAACGAGCGCCTCGAAATCCGTCTTCCCGTCTATCTGATGCTTACCAAAGCCGACCTGATCAAGGGCTTCGAAGCCTATTTCGGCGGGCTGTCGACGACGGCACGCGAACAGGTCTGGGGCGCCACCTTCGCACCCGACGCGCGCGTCGACAGCAAGATGGTGGCGGCGGAAATCTCGACGCTGGCACGCAGCCTCGAGCAACGGATGGTTCCCCTGCTCGAGGGCGAGGACAGCCTCGCCCGGCGCGCCGAGATATTCCGGTTCCCGGCGCAGGTGAACAGCCTGGCCGAGCCCATCCGGCTGCTTGCCGAGACGATATTCGGCGAAAGCCGCTATGAGGACAGCGCCTGGCTGCGCGGCGTCTACCTCACCTCTGCCACCCAGGAGGGCGCTCCCATCGACCGGCTGACGGCAGCACTGTCGTCGTCCTTTGGTCTCCCGCCGCAGCGGGCGATAGTGCAGCAACGGGTCGAACGGCGCAGCTTCTTCCTCAAGAACCTGCTCACCGAAGTGATCTTCAAAGAAGCCGGTCTCGGCGTCTTCGACCCCTTTGCGCAGCAACGTCGGACCTGGATCTGGCGCGGTGCGGCGGCCGCTTCGGCAGCGGCCGTGCTGATTGCCGCCACGATCTTCGGCCTTTCCTATTACGACAGCCGCAACGCCATCACCGCCCAGGCCAGCCAGTTCGAGACGCTGCAGGCGCCGCTTGCCCCCTTCGCCGCCAGCCCCGCACCGGTCGACGCTCCCGATATCGACGCAGCCCTCGCGGCCATGACCGAGGTCGTCAACGCCCGGACGGTTCCTCCATCAGGTATGCGCGACCTGATTGGACCAAGTGCTTCGCCTGACCTGCTGCGCGCCCAGACCGACGCCTACGACCATGCCCTGCGCAACATCCTTGAACCGCGGATGGTGGCGTTGCTGGAGACCACCATGTGGCGGCAGGTACGTGATCCCGAATTCATGCTCGGCGCGCTCAAGACGTACCGCATGATGACCGGCCTGTCGCAGATGGACACCGACTTCGCCCAGGACTGGTGGGTCAACAAGCTGCCGGAGTTCGCGCCCATCGCCCCCTTCCCGACGCCCGATGCCGAGGAACACCAGCTGGCCGCAATCAGCCGGATGGCGGTCGACGACAGCTACGTCCAGCCCGACCAGGCACTGGTCGCAGAGGCGCTGAAGAGCGTCTGCACCATCTCGCTGCCGGCCCGCGCCTACAAGCAATTGCTGGCCGATCCTGCCGTCGCCGACCTCAAGGAATGGATCCCCGCCAACTTCGCCGGGCCTAACGGCCCGAAGGTCTTTGCCCGCCGCTCCGACAAGACCCTGCGCGTTGGCCTGCCGGGCGCCTTCACCTACGCCGGTTTCCACGACGCGGTGCTCGACCGGGTCGAGGACGTCGCCGGCCAGGCGGCGCTCGACCGGGCCGTCTTCGCCGGCGGTTGCGAGGAAAACGCCGAGACCTCGGTGTCGGCGCTGTCACAGGATATCCTCAAGCTCTACTATGAGGATTTCATCGCCCAATGGGACAGCCTTCTCCGCGACATCAGGCTCGCCCAGCTCACCGACCTTAATGTCGCAAGCCAGAACCTGAAGGACCTGTCGAGCGCGGATTCGGCACTGAAGCGGCTTGTCACTGCCGTAGTCCACGAGACAGACCTGACGCGCTCCGACGAAGCACCCGCTGACGACAAGGCCGGCTCCAAGGGCGCGTCCAAAATCCTCGGCAAGCTTGGCAAGATCGGCAAGCTCGCAAAGACCGGTGCAAAGCTGTTGCCTCGGGCCGGCTCCGCCGACGAGGTCGACATGACCGGCTCTCTGGTCGCCGACCACTTCAAGCCCCTGAAGGGTGCGGTTGCCGAGGTCGATGGCCAACCACCTGCGCTCGACGCCGCGGTCGTGGCTCTCACCGCTTTGTCGAACGTGCTGCAGACGGTGACCGCCAATCCCGATCCGCAAGATGCGATCAAGAAACAGGGCGGCCTGGCCGAACTCACCGGTGCGGTGGCGCGTCAGGCCCAGATCTTGCCCGACCCGATCGACGACTGGCTCGGCGGCATTGCCGGCGACACCAGCGGCCTCACCGAAAAGGCGGTCACCTCGGAACTCAACGCCATCTGGCGCGCCGACATCCTGCCTTTCTGCCAGGCTGCCCTGACCGACCGCTATCCGTTCAGCCCGGCCAGCGCCGTCGATGTCAACGTGCGCGACTTTGCCCGGCTCTTCGGCCCCGGCGGCCTGATCGACGCCTTCACCAACGACCACCTGATCGCTTATGTCGACACCGCCACCCAACCGTGGAAATGGCGCGCCGACATGGGTCTCGACTCCTCCGCACTTGCCGCCTTCGAGCAGGCCCGGCGCATTCGCGACGACCTCTTTCCCGGTGGCAGTGGCCCGGTCATGAACTTCACCCTAGAGCCGAAGGACCTCTCGCCTTCGGTGTCGCGCATGACGCTGAATCTCGATGGCCAGACGCTCGCCTATTTCAACAACGCCACGCGCCCGCAGCCCATGACATGGCCGGGCAAGGACGGCACCGGCGCTATCTCGCTCGCCTTCCAGCCGATCGATGGTTCGCCCGAGGTGATCGTCAACGAGACCGGAAGCTGGGCCTGGCTGCGCCTGCTGATGAACGGCCGCTTCGCCGCGACCCCACTCCCCGACGTCTACAAATTGCGGCTCGGGGCCAACAATTTCTATGCCGATTTCGAGCTCAAGGCATCGAGCGTCGAGAACCCCTACAATCTGCAGATGTTCAAGAGGTTCACATGCCCCCAGAACATCTGAACACACATCTGAGCACGGGCTTCTACGGCAAGATCGCCGCCACCGGTGACTTCGTCGGCCGCGGGCTGCCAGGGAGTTTTGTCCGGGCGTGGGACCGGTGGGTGGCGGCTCACCTCGCCCCGCTGCAATCGTCAGGCGCCTGGCCCGATCACCTGGCCCTGCGCTTCATCCTCGGCCCAGATGCCAACGGGCCCATGGCCGGCATCATCCTGCCCAGCCACGATCGCGCCGGCCGGCGTTTTCCGCTGACCGTGGCTTCTCCGGTGTCGTTCCCCACCAGCAGCCTTGCATTGACCGCCGCAGAATGGTTCGCCGACGCCGAGGATGTTGCCGACGCGGCGCGCCAGGGCGAGCTTTCAGCCGACGAGTTTGCCGGAGCATTGGCCGAGCTGCCCTTTCCCGAAATCCATGCAGAAGGCGCCCCCGTCTTCGGCATCGCACTCTGGACAAACGGGACCCTCCCGGTCGAGGTCGCTCCGGACCACCCAGTCAGGGCACTCGAACCACTGTTGGTCAACCGGGGTGCCGCCTGATGCAGATCTGGAACCAGACGGGCTATCTGCATCAGTTCACCGCTGCAACCGACGTCGCGGGGCACGACTGGCTGGTCGTCGTGGTGAAGGCAACCTTCGACTTTCCCGACAAACCCGGCGGCGAGGTTCGTAAGTCTGCGCAGCAAACTCCTCTGGTCTTTGCCGACACCCAGACAGGCGAGCCGGGATATTCGGCAGCCCTGTGGGAAACCGATTTCGCCTTCCGCAAGCCACGCTGCGACATCATCGCCAATGGCTTCGCCCATGCCCCAGGCGGCAGGCCAACCGAGCGTGTGCCGGTTGGAATCAAGGTCGGTAACTGGTCGAAGCTGTTCGAGGTGTTGGGCCACCGCGAATGGCGCGCCATCGGCCCGGTCTTCACCGCAACGTCACCGCAGCCGTTCCTGAAGATGCCGATCAGCTACGACAATGCCTGGGGCGGCGTCGACAAGCTCGACCCTGCCGACAAGATGCCGGGTGTCTACGTCGCTAATCCAGTCGGCACCGGCTGGTCGCGCACCAAAAACCAACGCCTTATCCCCGGCCTGCGCCTGCCCAACACGCAGAAGGTCGGTGAGGAAATCCGCTCGCCCTTCGGCGACTACACGCCGATGAGCTTCGGTCCGATGGGACGCGGCTGGCCCGGACGCATCGAATATGGCGGCACCTATGACGACAACTGGACCAAGAATGTCTTCCCGTTCCTGCCGCCGGATTTCGACGAGCGTTACTTCCAGATGGCTCCGTCCGATCAGCAGATCGACCATCCGCGTGGTGGGGAAGAGGTGCAATTGGTAAACTTGACACCGGAGGGACGTGTCAGCTTCCGCTTGCCCGACACGTCGTTGCCGATGACCCTGTTCAGGGACAACGCCAAAGTAGTCGACACGCGCGTTCTGCCTGACACCATCCTGTTCGACCCGGAGCGCCGACGATTCTCGCTCGTCTGGCGCCTGTCGCACAGGCTCCAACGTACGATCCTGGATTTCTCCGAGTGCTGGGTCGGCGAGCCGACCCCCGGCATGCTGCTCGCCCGGGCAACCGGCAAGCGTTACGTCAGGAAGTTCGGCATGCCATTGCGCGACGACGGTTCGGAGGCGGCATGAGCGCCATCCTCGACATCATCTCGATTGGCATGGTGACAGCGGTCGGGCTCGACGCCCCATCCGCTTGCGCCGCCATGCGGGCGCGGCTGGACGGCTTCCAGGAGACTCGTTTCCTTGGCTCGCCCGAAGGCTGGTTGACTGGCGCGCCAGTACCCCTGCCGCGCAACTGGATCGGCGAAAAACGTCTCGCCCACCTGGCGGCAGGGGCCATCGTCGAAGCCTATGAAGGCACGCCCGAGGCGCGTGGCCAGACAGCGCTGCTGCTCTGTCTCCCGGAGGAGGGCCGGCCCGGCCGCTCGGTGCGCGACAGTTCGGCCTTGATGAGACGCATCGGCGAGATCATCCAGATCGCGCCACACAGCCAATCCCGTATCATAGCGCACGGACGCCCGTCGGGACATGTCGCCTTCGACCATGCCCGCAGGCTGCTGACCTCGGGGGATGTACCTTACGTGATGGTGGCCGGCGTCGACTGCTACCTGACTGCGCCGACGATCTCCCACTATCTCGGTGAGCGACGCCTGCTGACCGCGGACAATGCTAATGGTTTCATCCCAGGCGAGGCCGCCGCCGCGGTTTTGTGCCGGCGGTCGGGCAGCGGAGGCTTCCAACTGTTCGGGCTCGGCCTCGCGCGCGAACAGGCCTCGATCTACAACGCGAAGGACCTGCCGCTGCGAGCGGACGGAATGACGGCCGCCTACGACATCGCCTTTCGCGAGACCGGTATCGACATGAACCGTCTCGGCTACCGCATCTCGGATCTTGTCGGTGAACAATACTGGTTCAAGCAGACGGCGCTGGCCTCGATCCGACTGTTGCGGGGGCGACACGAGTTCCAGGACCTGTGGTCGCCGGCGGAAGCGCTGGGCAACATCGGCGCGGCCGCCGTTCCTGTCATGGTGGGTATGGCATGGATGGCGGCGGCCAAGGGCTATGCTGCCGGTAATCCGGTGCTCATCGAGGCCTCCTCGGATGACGGCGCGTGCGGTGCCGCCGTCTTCGCCTCGAGGAGGGCGGCATGACGGTCTACGCCAACGGCCTCGAGGTGGCCTGCAAGGTGCAGGCCAACAAGATCATCGCAGCCTTCCCCTATGTCTGCTTCACGCCGCCTCAGACACCGGCGACACCGCCCGGTGTGCCCGTGCCCTACCCCACCTTCAGCATGGATGACGACACCGACAGCGGCACAAGCACGGTTAAGATCGGCGGCAAGACCGTCACCCAGAAGAACAAATCTTACTACACGAAGTGCTCTGGTAACGAAGCCGGCTGCGCACCGAAGAAGAACATCATCACTTCGGTGAACCGCGGCAAGGAATACGCCCACGCCTGGTCCGGTGACGTCAAGATGGATGGCGAACCGATCAGCCGCTTCTCAGATCTCGGCTCCAACGATCACGCCTCGCCGACAGCCGGCGGGATGCCCATACTGAGGGTTGCGACGGCAACAGCGGATAACTTCAAATGCAGCATGCTCGGGATAAAGCCGTACGATCAACTGGAGTGCGACCCGGGTTACGAGAAGGAGCACACCACCGAGGTCCGGTTTTTCACGGTCCAGGGTGTGCGCGACCTGACGCTCGATTGCTGCAAGGACTATGACGAGCAGAAGGCGCCATGCATCTGCATGAAGGCCAAGTGGATGCCGGGCGAGGCCGCGAAGGCGAGGAAGGCCGGCTACAAGGGCAAGAAGGTCCTCGGCAAGAAAGGCAAGACTGGGCACAATCTCAAGACCCAGGACGCGGCCAAGTGGATCAAGGACAACGAGAGCGGCAAGCTCGGGGATTTCAACGACGTCTGCGTCAACGCCACCGTCAAGCACATGAAGGACCCAGAGATTCCGAAGGAGATTCGCGCGCAGGTCGCGAAATGCCTCAAGGACAAGAACGCCGACTACCAGAAGAAGAACATCAAGTCCGACGACGTGAAGGAAAAGACGCGGTGCCACGGATCGTGCCCGAAGGCGCAGGACCAGGCGAAGAAGGCCGCGAAGGCGCGCAAGAAGCTGAAGGACGCCGCCGTGAAAGCTGGCAAGGATCCGAAGAATGTGACTGTCACGGCAGACGATGTTGGAGAGTCCAGCAAGGAATGCCCCAAGTGAGGTGGTTGCGAGATGGCCGGAAAGCTGACCATGACCAAGGACGAGCTCGAAGACTTCATCGATGACGATGACACCACGATCGAATGCATCCAGGTAGCGCCGATGGGCGGCGGCAAGGTCGCGATCCTCTATCTGCTGAGCAACTCCGACTATGATCCGACGGTGTCCGTGATCTTCGTCGTCGACGACTTCAACCCGAAGACTGCGAAAGGCGTGCTCGTCACGTCGGAGTGGTTGACCTCGCTTTCGGCGTCGCCGTCCGGCGAGTTGTTCGCGCTGGAGGCAACCGTCTGGGTATGGCGCTATGCCGGCAGCGAATGGACACGCGACCGGGTCGGCGACGTAAGCTTCCGCCAGGTCTGGGCAGCTGGCCCGAGCGGCCCGATGATGGCCGGGTCCGAGGGCGTCGCTGTCCGGCTGGTCGGAACCGACTGGCAGCGCATCACGCCGATCAACGACGTCGAGTACATGGACCTGCACGGCGACGCCAGCAATGGCATCTGGGTGTGCGGCGATTCCGGCAGCGTGCACAAGCTGGCCGGCTCGACCTGGCAGGCGCTCGAGCTGCACAGGCAGGACCACTTCTACGGCATCGACGTCGCCGGAGACGGCACCATTAGAGTGGCCGGCGGGGATGGTGTGTGCCTGCGCATCGCCAACGAAGAAGTTATTGAAATCGAGCCCGCCGACAGCACCACCCATCTCGCTGTGCGGACTTTCAAGGGCAAGGCATATTGGGGCGACGAAGGTGGCCTCGGAGTCGAGGAAGGTGACAAGATCGCGCTCCTCGATGTCGACATCGGCACGGCCTCCGATCTCCGGACGGACGGGGAATTCCTCTATGTCGCAGGCGTCGACGCTTGGCGCTTCGACGGCAAGACGTGGAAGTCGCTTGCACTCGAATACCGCAACGGCTTCAGGCTGGTCTGATCGTTCTCCGGACCTTCACACGCCGTTGGCCGCGAGAAAGGCCCTTACCTTTTCGACGTCCAGTTCCCTGATCGTCTTTGGCGCGCCGGTCTGCAGCATCCTGAGCACGAACAGCTCCCCGGCCTCCGGGTACGCCGCATGTATCTCCTCGGCGATCTTCCGTCCGGCCTCGCCGGCGACGCGCAAGCCGTCGATATGTGCGTCGAGCCGTTCGACCAGCCGGGCCAGCCGCTCTTCGTCCATGTCGGGGTTCTCATCCGGATGCAACAGGTGGCGGTCGTAGACGGTCCACAGGAACGCCGCCATTTCCGCATGCTGCCGGATGATTTCGCGCAGGACGATCTTTGGCATCAGTTTAGATTGATGGAGCCGCCACGGATGCGATTGGCAGCGCTGGCGTGGCTGGTCACATAGGTGCCACGGATGGTGATATGGCCATCCTTGTCCATGATGATCGTGGCCTTGCCACAGCGCAACTCGATGCGCTCCTCGCCGATGATCTGGACACGCTTGCCGTCCCTGAAGACCTGAGGCGCCTTGGCCTTGCGGATCGGGTCAACGATGCGCCCGACGATCAGCGGCCGGCCGACGTCGCCGTTTTCGAAGAGCAACGCCACCTCTGCGCCTATCATGTCGGAGCTCAATTCGGTCAGGCTGCGCGCCCGGATTGCGGTCTCCTGGGCATTGCCTGGGAAGACGACAAGCGGCGCCTCTCCGTCGAAACCCAGGAGCATGCCGATTACCACACCTTCCACACGCTTCAACGTCCTGGTCATCTCACCCCCTCAGTTCTGCTTGATTTCCGAGCCTTTCATGGTGATGTCGCTCGACGCCTTGACATTGATCTTGCCCGATCCCTTGATGCTGATGTCCTTGCCTTCGATGGTGATCGTTCCATCCTTCTTCATGGTGAGGGTCGAGGCGCCGCACTTCAGCGCGATTGCATCGCCGGCCTCGATCAGGAACGTCTTGCCGACGTTCATCTTTCCGTCCTCGCCGATCTGGACCATGCTGGCCTTGGCGATCCTGAGTTCGAAAGCACCGCCGATCTTGGTGCCATCGTCCTTGGCGATTTCGGTGCGCCGACCCGCTCCGATCTGGCTCTTGTGATCCTTGGCGACGTTGAACGTCTGCCCGCCGCCAACCGTCACATCCTGGTTCGATGCGATGTTCCAGCTGTCGCTTGCCCCGATCTGATGGGTCTGGGCAGCTCCCACGGTGACCGCGCGCGTGGAGCCGATCGTGTTCGTCTGCGCCGCGCCCACCGACCGTGTCTCCGTCGCGCCGACCGTATCGACACGCGCAGCCCCCACTGTGATCGCCTGGGCGATAGCCACCGTCTGCGCATGATTGGCGCCGATTGTCTCTGTCGAATTGGAGCCGATGCTGATTGTTTCGTTCGAGCCTACAGTCAGTGAACGATTGGAACCCACCGTCTCGGTATCGTTCGAACCAATATTCGTCGTCTGGTCGACGCCAACTTTAACCGTCTTGTTGTTGCCGACGTCCTCGTCGAGGTTGTGGCCGACCGAATGCTTGGCGTCATGGTCGATGCGGTCGGACTGATCGTGTTGCACGAGCTTGGTGCGGTCGTGCTTGATCAAAAGGTTGTGGTCCTTCTGGGCCTGGAAGTTGACCAGTTCCGAACCGGCCTTGTCCTCGAACATCAGCTCGTTGTAGCCGCCACCGCCCTTCGAGGAGTTCGATTTCCAGCCGGACTGCGTGGCGCTTCCCGGCAGGCCATAGGGCGGCATCTGCGAGGCGTTGTAGACGCGGCCGGTGATGATCGGCAGGTCGGGATCGCCCTCGATGAAGTCGACGATCACCTCCTGGCCGATGCGCGGGATCTGGATGAAACCCCAGTTGCTGCCGGCCCAGGTCTGCGACACGCGCACGAAACACGAGCTGTTCTGGTCCTTCTTGCCCTCGCGGTCCCAGTGGAACTGCACCTTCACCCGGGCATATTTGTCGGTGAATATCTCTTCGCCCGAGGGGCCGACCACGGTCGCCGTCTGCGGCCCGCGCATGATCGGCCGCGGCGTGATGCGCGGGGGCCGATATGGCAGGCTGGTCGGGGCTACGCCCAGAACCACGGTAAAACTCTCGCCGCCGGTCTCGACGCCGGTGTGATAGCCCGGGTCGAACACCCGGTACTCGGCGCTCACCACCAGATACTCTTCATTCTGGTCGTCCCGCGGAAACCCCTCCAGCTTGAACGTGCAGCCTGAAAACAGGCCGCGCACGGTTCCCGCCGCAGCGATGCGCTGGTGCACGGCCTGCAGCTCCTCGCGCCGGACGAGCGCAACGGCGTCACCGCGGCCGACGTCGAGATGGGCGCCGGGCTGGCGATAATTCTCGCCCGAGGCTTGCTTGTGGCCGAAGGCCTGGTCGGACTTGGCCATCAGGTCAGCGCCCGGCTTCTGGAAATCGTAGTCGGTGTGGGCATAAGCACCCGGGCGAACGGAACTGCCCGGCACCCATTCGGTGATGTACTCGACGTCGCGGCGCGCCCCACGGCCTTCGAAGTGGTAAGATACCTTTTCGTAGCCAGGCGCCGGCCTCAGCTTGTTCATCGCATCGGCGAGGATCAGCTTGTGCTCGCCATCGCCATGCTCGAAAAAGTACATCACCCCTTCATGCTCGAGCAGGCGCTGAACGAAATCGAGGTCGCTCTCGTCATACTGCACGCAATATTCGCGCGACGGATAGGAGCCCTGCAGCCGCTTCTCGAATTTCGCCACCCCATATTTCGAGAAGATCTTCTCGACGATCTCGATGGCCGTCATGTTCTGGAAGATGCGGCAATCGGTGGTGTTGCCGAGGAACCAGAGCCATGGCCGGACGGTGGCTTCATAATAGGCCAGCCGATCCTCGATGCGGGTGAGCCGGAAGTCCGAAACCAAGCCGCTGAACCAGCGTTCCGGCTTGGACTCGCCCTCAACCGACACGGAACCACCTAGCATCTTGAGCGGATCGATGTCGGGATCGCTGCTGGCGAAGCCAACCGTATAGGCAAAGCAGCGGCTGATCTCGTCGCGCCCCGCGAGATGGGTAAAGGTCAGCGCATCGCCACCGAGCGGTGTCCGAACGACTGTCGCACGATCGTTAGCCATGGCGTCGTGCCTCTCCAGGGGATCGCCGGACTTTCGCGGGGAGAGCTTAGCATAAGTCCTTTGGCCCTCCCAAGTGCTGCTTCTCAATGCTGGTAAACATGTGCACCAGAAATGGCTCTGTGCTCCGATACCGGCAAGCTGCTAGAATAAATGCGTGAATCTGACCGAGGCTTCTTGCGAGCTGGGACCTGGCGGGCAATTCCTGATGCTCATCAACCTGACCATCGAGAATGTCGACAGGCTGCCGGATGGCGGGCCGATCACCTTCAGTTCGAATGCCCGCAGCTTCGCCATCGGCCGCGACAGGCGCGACTGGAACCTGCCGGACCCCGACCTGTTCATCTCCGGCCTGCATTGCGAGGTGCGCTTCGACCATGGCGCCTTCTGGCTGCACGACGTCTCGCGCAACGGCACCTTCCTCAACGGCTCCGACCAGCGCATGAGCTCGCCCTATCGCCTTGCCGACGGCGACAGGCTCTGCATCGGGCGTTACATCGTGGCCGTGTCACTGGAGGACGCGGCACCTGCACCTCGCGCGCCCGACGCATGGGGCTTCGAACAGGCGCCGCCTCAGCGGTCCGACCCATTCTTTGGTGCAACGGCAGAGCAGATCGCGCCTAGGGCGCGACCGCAAGAGAGCCGAAACGCGGACCAGGCCCAAGCCATGCGGCCTACCCCGCCGCCTGCCGCAAGGCAGGTCGACACGGCGGAGCTGTTGCGCCTCATTGCCGCCGGCGCAGGGGTTTCGCCCGATGTCTTCCAGCAGCGCGATCCGCGCGACGTGGCGGCCGAGATCGGCTCGATCCTCCGACTGGTGGTGGACGAACTGTCCCAGATGCTGAAGGCGCGGGCCGCTGCCAAGGCTTTGGCCAAGAGCAGCCAGCGGACGATGATCGGCGGCGTGGACAACAACCCGCTGAAGTTCGTCCCGCATGCCGAAGAGATCCTCGACATCATGTTCACCAGGAAGCGTGCCGGGTATCTCGACGCGCGCCAGAGCGTCGAGGGGGCATTCCGCGACCTCAAGGCGCATGAGATCGCCACCTACGCCGCTATGCAGGCCGCCCTGTCGCGCCTTCTGGCCGAGTTGTCACCCGACGCCATCGAGGCGAAATCCCAGGGCGGCGCCTTCGTCTCCAAGAAGGGGCGAGCCTGGGATACGTTCGTGGCCACGTGGGACGCCCGCGAGGCGGCGCATGAAAACGGCATGCTCGACGTCTTCCTTGCCTATTTCAGCGAAGCCTACTCCAAGTCTTCGAACCAGAAATAGCAGGGCATTCGGCTTCCATTAGCCCTCCCACGCTCGCCCGGTTCCCTTGGACAAGGGCTTGCACTACCATGCTGGCTTCAGTGGCCGGGCGCGGAAAAAGCTGCCGCGCAGGACGTGTCAGCGACGGCGCGGCTGTGTTGCCGACGCGAGGGCGGGTGAGCGGCAATGGCTTCGAAGGACAATCCTTCCGGCTCTGGCGGCAGAACGATCGTCCGCGGCTCGCCGAGCCGTTCCGGCAGGCTTGAACCCGTGCCACCTGCCGACCCGACCATGGTCTACTCGGCCCCGGCGAATACCGGCACCATCATCTCGCAAACCAGGCCGCCGGCTGGCCGGCCATCGCCGAACAGTCCCAACGGTTCCACAGCTTCGAGCACCAGGCCAGACCTGCTGGAGAGCCTGCTCGACCTCGACTATCCGGTGTCCAACGGCGTGATGACAGCTGCCGCGCCGCTGCTGATGCTGCTCGGCCATCTGCGCTTGAAAGCTACCAAGCCAGACGCCGGCGAAGTCGGACGGCAATTGTCAGCCGCCTTAGATGAGTTTGATTGGAAGGCTGCCGAACTGGGTCTCGACGAAGACGATATCGGCATCGCCCGCTACGCGCTGTGCGAGACCGCCGACGACATCGCCAGGAACCTGCCTGGCATTGGCGCGGCCACGTGGGCGCCGCACAGTCTTCTGTGGCAGCACTATCAGGTCGAGACCCCAAGCAACGGCTTCTTCGACGCGCTGAACACCGTGCTGGCCGATCCGCAGGACCGCTGCGACCTGCTCGAACTGATGCACGCCTGCCTTTCGCTCGGATTTGAAGGGCCATATCGCGGCACGACGCGCGGCCAGAACCTCGAGCCGGTCCGCCGCGATGTCTATGACGCGATCCGCTATTTTCGCCCGATACAGGAAGGTTTGTCGCCGCGCTGGCAGCCGATGTCTATCGGACCGGCGCGCCCGCCGCGACGGATGCCCGCCTGGGCGTTCGCCGCAGCAGGCGTTGCATTGGTCGCCGGCGCCTTCTTCTGGATGCGGGCTAGCGTCACCGACGAAGGCGAGGCAGCGGCACAGCAGCTGCTGGCGCTCGTCCCGTCAACCCCTGTCGTCATCGAGCGGGCCGGCCTCGCGCCACCGGTCGTGGAAGAACAGCCCGCCCCGCAGCCCCAGACATCGCAGATCGAACGCATCCGATCCGCGCTCGCCGAGGACATCGCCAGCGGCGCGCTCAGCGTCGACACCAGAGGCGACTTCGTCGTCATCGATATCGACAACAGCCTGCTGTTCGACCCCGGCGCCGTGGAGGCCAAGCCTGATTTCGCCGCTGTTGCCAGCCGCATGGGTGCAGCCCTTGATAGCGAGCGTGGCCCGATCAGCATCGTTGGCCACACCGACAACATCAGGCCGCGTCCGTCAGGCCCTTTCAAGTCGAACCACGATCTGTCCTTGGCGCGGGCAGAGGCCGTCAAGAAACTGGTCGCCCCGACCCTGCAGGACCCTTCCCGCATCAGCGTCGACGGCAAGGGACAAGATGAACCGATTGCCGACAATTCGACACCGGAAGGCAGGGCGCGGAACCGACGGATCGAGGTGATGGTGCCCAGGGAGGAGACCCTGTGAGCCGGCGCGCCAGCCGACAGCGCACCTCCGCGCCGTCGACTGGCATCCTGCCGTTCGTCGCCAGTGTGGTCGCCTTCGTCGGGCTGGCCGCGGCCATCTGGTATGCCGGACCGTTGCTCGGGCTTGGAGATCAGCGCCCGCTGTCCTCCGTCAGCGTGCGCGCCGCGCTCATTGCAGCGGTCGCCATCGCGCTCGGCAGCTACTATCTGCATCAGGTGCTGCTTGCCCGCCGGGCCGAGAAGACCATGGAAGCCGCACTGGCCACCGGCACCCGGGGCGCCGACGCGGCGCTTTTGGAAAAGGGCATGCAGGATGCCCTCGCAGCGCTCAGGCGATCGGGTGGCCGGCGCAACTTCCTCTACGAGGTACCGTGGTACCTGATCATCGGGCCGCCTGGCGCTGGCAAGACAACTGCGCTGGCGAACTCCGGCCTGCCCTTCCCGCTCGCCGTTTCCGGCACGGCTCAATCGGTTCCCGGCGTTGGCGGAACGCGCAACTGCGACTGGTGGTTCACCGACGGCGCCGTCCTGCTCGACACCGCCGGCCGCTTCACCACGCAGGACTCCGATGCCGACCGCGACCGCAAGGGCTGGCTGGATTTCCTCGCGCTGCTGAAGAAGCACCGTGGTATCCAGCCGATCAATGGCGCGATCGTCGCCGTCAGCGTGGCCGACCTGCTGACCTTGGGTCAAAACGGACTTGACGCTCAGGCAAAGGAAATCCGCAATCGCCTGGGCGAGCTGCATGAGCGGCTGAAGATCGACTTCCCCGTCTATGTGCTGTTCACCAAGGCCGATCTCGTCAGCGGCTTCATGGAATTCTTCGGCGACTGCAGCGAAGCCGAACGCCAGGAGGTGTGGGGCACGACCTTCCAGCCGGCGGACAGGACGCGCAATCCGGCAGGCGATGCAACAGCCGAGCTCGAACAGTTGATCCGGCGCCTTTCGGAAAGCCTGCCCGACAGGCTGCAAGAAGAAACGGATCCTGCAGCCCGCATCGCCGCTTTCGGTTTCCCCGCGCAGATGTCTTGCCTGAAGGCGCACTGCGCCACGTTCCTGGGCGCCGTCTTCGATGGCGATCAACCTGCCGGCTACGCGCTCCGCGGCTTCTACTTCGCCTCCGGCACCCAGGAAGGCACGCCCGTCGACCGTATTCTCGGTGCCATCGGCAAGAGCTTCGGCCGCGACACGCGCGACCAGCTATCGGGCACCGGCAAGAGCTTCTTCCTGCATGACCTGCTTGCCCGGGTGATTTTCGCCGAGGCCGGGTGGGTAACCTTCGACCGCAGTGCCGACCGCAGGCTCCGTCTGGTCAGGCAAGCCAGTATCGGCGCCGTCGTCCTTGCAACCTTGGCGGCGCTCGGCGCCCTGGGCACAAGCTTCAAGGCCAACCGAGACCTTGCGAAGGCAACGGCCGATGGAACGGAGACGATCCGCGCTTCGACGTCGCAACAACTCCAGGCAACCACGGTGACGGATACGGACCTGGAAACCGTGCTCGACGGCCTCGAAGGTATCAGGGGATTGCCGGCAGGCTACGACAACCGCGACCTACCGGTCTCGCCGAGGGAAATGCTCGGCATGGATCAACGCGCCAGGCTTGGGTCAGCCTCACAGGAGGCCTACCGCCAGGCCCTTGAGCGTCTGTACCGCCCGCGCCTGATGCTGCATCTCGAACAGCTGATCCAGGCAAAGCTGAGCGACCCGGCCAGCCTCTATGAACCGCTGAAGGTCTATCTGATGCTGGGGGGAAAGGCGCCCAAGTCCGACGACGAGATGATCGTCGCATGGATGAAGCGGGACTGGGAGCAGAACCGATACCCGGGTCCGCAGAACCGCGATGGCCGCCTCGCACTGGAAAAGCACCTGCGAGCCATGCTGGTGCTTGATGACGCCCACGACCCATCGGTCGAGATCGACCGTTCACTTGTCGAGGCCGCGCAGCGCTCGCTTGGGCGCATGACGGTCGCCGACCGAGCCGCGGCACTCATCGCCTCGGCGATGTCATCAGAGCAACCGCAGGATTTTGCGTTCGTCGCTGCCGGCGGCCCGGAAACGAAACTCGTCTTCGACACCGTCGACGGCAGCGACCTCGGAACCCTCCGCATACCGGGCATCTACACCAACAGCGGCTTCAACGACGTCTTCCTTACCCAACTGGCCGGAATTGCCAGCAGGCTTGCGGATGACCGATGGGTAATCGGCACGAGTGCCGAGCAGGGGGAGGTCGAGCAGCAACTGCCACGGCTTGGACCGGACCTGCTGGACCGCTACGACCGGGATTTCGCTGCCGCCTGGAACAGCGCACTCGAGCGGTTGAAGTTCCAGCCGATGGCTGCGGACAAACAGCAGTTCGTGGCACTTTCGGCAGCTGGCGCCCCCAACTCTCCCATCGCCAAGCTGTTCGAGGCGATCGCGCGCGAAACCGCACTTGCTCGGGCCAACGATGCCGCCGCCAGCGATCCGGCGCGATCCGACGGCCTAGCTCGGATCGGGATCGAACTGCAGGGCCGCAAGTCCAGTACCCGCGCCGGGTCGGCGCCGGCAGGCGGAGCGGCTGTCGTGCCTGGAGCCAGCGTGGCGGCACAGTTCCGCGCCTTCCAATTGCTGGTCGACGGTCGTCGAGGCCAGCGCCCTGTCGACGCGCTAGTCCAAAATTTCCGCGCCATCCACCAGAGCCTCACCATCGCCGCTGCCGCGCCAACCCGGACGGATCAGACCAGCGCCAACCTGCAGCTCCAGATCTCCAACCTGCGCGCCAACGCCTCGCGCGTACCGAAGTCCCTGCAGCGTATGATCCTTGCCGCGGCAGACGATTTCGAAGGCAATGCCGCCCGGGCCTCGCTCGAACAGATACGCCAGTCGCTCGCGGAGCTGGTCGCCGGCCCCTGCGAAGAAGCGCTCGCCAACCGCTATCCGTTCTCAGCAAGCAGCAGCGACGACCTGCCAATCGCCGACTTCACCCGCCTGTTCGGACCGGGCGGTCTGCTGGATCGCTACTTCGCCCAGAACCTTTCGCCATACGTCGACGTCTCCGGCCAGGACTGGACATGGAAGCAGGGCAACAGCCTTGATCGGGAACTCTCCGCAAGCGCCCTTAGGCCGTTCCAGTTGGCTGCCACGATCCGCGATGCCTTCTTCCCGCTCGGCGGCACGGCTCCGGCGCTCAACATCACTGTCACACCGTTTTCGCAGCACAATGACATCGACATGGCGCTTCTCAACGTCAACGGTCAGCTGGTGCAGAGCTACCAGACGGGCAATAGCCCTGTCGTCATCGTCTGGCCCGGCGCAGCGGCCACCGGCCAGGCGAGCATCAGCCTGACGCCGGAGTTGGCCGGGCGAGACTCCACTATGACCTTTGCTGGGCCATGGGCGTTGAAGCGGCTGCTGGACACTGCCACACCATCAGCCAAAGACGACAAGGTCGAGCTTCGCTTTGTCATCGGTGGACGCGACGTCACCTACACACTGCAAGCCAACTCTCCCGGGAATCCTTTCTCATTGCCGGCGCTTTCGTCCTTCGTCTGCCCCAAGACCCTTTGAGCGGAGGCCGTTCATGGGTCAGCTTGATTTCGGTGTTCTAACGTCCGCCCCTGTGGCAGACTGAAAAAGTAACAGGCAGCTACCGCAGAGGGGCGCCAGGCTGGCGCCAGGGGCAATTGGCTGATGTCGCGCTTGCCTTCGACAGTTACGGCGTAACCCACAGGGGTTGCGTGCGCCAGACCAATGAAGACAGCTTGCTGCTCGAACCCCGGAGCGGGGTCTGGGTGGTAGCTGACGGCATGGGCGGCCATGATGACGGCGAGTTTGCCTCGGCGAGCATCGTCGAACACCTTGCCACCATCGGCGTCGCAGCCTCGCCACCCGACCTGCGCGCCCGCTTCGAAGACCGGCTCGAACGCGCCCACGACCAAATCCGCCTGATATCGGCCGAGCGCGGCGTCACCATCGGCTCGACGCTGGCGGCACTGCTTGCGATGGATGGCAAGTTCGCCTGCCTCTGGCTCGGCGATAGCCGCATCTACCTCGTTCGCGACAACGCCATCTCACAGCTGTCGCACGACCACACCGAAGTGCAGGAACTGGTCGACAGGGGCGCGATAACAGCCGAGGAGGCCCGCACCTGGCCGCGCCGCAACGTCGTCACCCGGGCCATTGGCGTCAACGACGAGATCGCTCTCGACTTCTACCAGGGCGACATCAAGCCGGGAGATGTCTTCGTGCTGGCGACGGACGGTCTCACGGCCCACGTCCTGGAGAAGGAGATCGAGGCCGCGGCTGCGGCCGCTTCTCCGCAGGCTGTCTGCAACGAACTTCTGGAGAAGGTTCTCGATCGCGGCGGCACTGATAACGTGACCATTGTCGTGGTGCGCATACTGGGGGCGACGGATGGTGCTGCTCCGATGTCCTTCGCAGAAGGCCGCTAGCCGCTCGAGTCCTGTTCCGGTGCACTGCCGCCGGGCACTCCAGCTTGCCTGCTCTGCGGCAGCCGCAGCCATCCTGGCCATGCTGACACCAGCCCCGGCGCACGCGGAGTTCACGGTCTGCAACCAGACACTGGACGTGGTCAATCTCGCGGTCGGGCAGCAGAACGAGGGTTCTTTCCAGACCGAGGGCTGGTGGACGGTCGGCGCCAACCAGTGCGTCAACGTCATCCGCGAGGAACTCGCCAACCGCTACATTTACATCTACGCCACCGACGTCTTCGGCAACGCCGTCCTCGACGGGTCCACCGACATGTGCGTCGAGCGCCGTCGCTTCGTCATCCGCGACACCGACGACTGCTGGGTGCGCGGCCAGGTGGTGGCGCGGTTCCATGAGGTCGACACGCTCCAGCAGGCGCGCTGGACGTTCTTCCTCACTGCCCGCGCGCCATGACGCACGGCATCGACACCAGTTTCCGCAGGCGAAAGCTTGAGCGGGAGGCTCAGCGCAGGCGATCGCGGCTCCGCAAGATGGTTGCGGCAGCCGGGCTGGTTTGCCTTCTGGTCCTCTCGGCCGGGGCCTATATCGGCTACGGCTACTGGTTTGCGCCCGACTATGAAGGCGACCTGCAGCCTACCGAAGAAGCCGACGTCCTTCCCCCCGATGCCGGCGTCTACGTTCCCGCCATCCTCGACCTCGCCGGCGATCCGATGTGGATCAACCTGTCGCACGAGGCCAGCGCCGAGACGAAGCGCCAGTCGGTGGCTAGGCCGCCAGAACTCGGTACCGACGGGGTATCTCCAAGGCTCGCCTTCCTTTCCGACACGATGCTGTCGACCAGCGAGCGCTTCATGACGACGATCCCTTCGTCACAGGAAGATTTCGCTTTCTTTCAGGCTCAGCGCGGCACAGCCGCACCCGCCGCGGGGCCCGATGCCCAGCCCCCGGCTACCCAATCTGTTGGCGACACCGACAGCGGCGAGGCCACCCTGTCCGACGATGTCGGCGCCGGCTGGGGCGAGACCATCGACGAAGGCGAGGCTCCCCTGCCCGCCTTCCAGAAAACGGTGATCGAAGACAACACGAGCATCGCAACCGTAACGCCCCAGGGCGACAGGTTCGAACCGACGCAGGACATCTTCGTCAAGGTGCTGACCGCGAGAAGCCTCGAGAGCGTGGCACTTGAGGCGCATTTCGCAGCCGACGAGGCCAGGCTCGCCGCCGATGCGCTCAAGACCCAGTTCGCCCTGGCCGACCTCCAACCCGGATACGTCGTCGCCATGCGCGGTTTCAGGCCCCGCCGCGAGGCATCGAGCTTCGCCCTCATGCAGGTCTCGGTCTATGCCATGAGCAGATATGTCGGCACCGTCGCGCGCAGTTCCAACGGGCTTTTCGTGTCGGGCGTCGACCCCTGGGTCCGCGACGATCTCTTCAACTATTCGGGCCGCCCGGAGACCGGAACACAAAAGCGGCAGTACCGGCTGCTCGACGCGATCTATTCCACCGCAGCCCGCAACGACGTGCCGACAAGCGTACTCGGCGAAGCGATCATGTATCTGTCGCGCGGCCACGACCTGAATGCCTTCACCACCGAGAGCCAGCGGCTGGTGTTGCTCTATTCGGAAACGCCGCGCGGCAAGGATGGCCTCGCCGGGCGGGTGCTCTATGTCGGCGTGCTCGGCGGCGGCACCAACCTCGAGTGCTTCGTGTTCCGCGAAGGCGAGCGGGACTTCGCCTGCGTCACCGCCGACGACCAAATCCGCTCGCCGGCGACCGCCAACGGCATGGTGACACCGGTCAACGGGGTCATGACATCGACATTCGGTCCGCGCATGCATCCCATCCTCAAGACGGTCCGCATCCACAAGGGCGTCGACTGGGCGGCCCCTGTGGGCACGCCGATCGTCGCCGCTTTCGACGGCCAGATCGCGTTCGAAGGCGACGGCAAGGGCTACGGCAACCTCATCCGCATTACGCATGCCAACGGGCGCGAGACGCGTTATGCCCACATGCAGCGCTTTGCCGCCAACATCAGTGTCGGGTCCGCTGTAAAGGCCGGCGACCTGATCGGCTACATCGGCACAACCGGCCTCTCGACCGGCCCGCATCTGCACTTCGAACTCTACCAGGACGGCCAGGCTGTCGACCCGCTGGGTACCGTCACGGTCGTCACAACCTCGTCGGACGATTCCGCCATCGAGCTCCTGACCAACCGCATCGTCCATGTCGAAAGCGGCGGAAGTGCAACCGCCAAGAACCCGCTGTCATCGGCAACCGGTCTCGGCCAATTCATCTCCAAGACGTGGCTGCGCATGATCAGCACTTACCGTCCCGACCTGGCGCGGTCGCTGTCGACGGAGGAGATCCTTGCTCTCCGCTATGACCCCACCATCTCGAGGGAAATGGTGCGCAACCTTGCACGCGAAGGCGAAGCCTATCTCAAGGTGCGAGGCCACCAGATTACGGCAGGACGGCTATATCTCTGCCACTTCCTCGGCATGGAAGGTGCCAACCAGGTGCTTTCAGCCTCCGGTGACGCGATGCTCGTCGACATTTTGGGGGTGAGCGTCATCAAGGCCAACCCTTTCCTCACGGGCAAGGACGCCAGCTATGTCGTGTCATGGGCGGAACGCAAGATGACCGGCAAGGCCCCCGCCGTCTCCGCGCAGCCGACCGCTCCGGCCATCCCCGTTCGCCAGGCGTCGCCGGAGTTCGAACGCTACAAGGCGGCCATAGCGAAGCTGCTCGAGACGCAAGCGGCGAGTTTGTAATCGGCAATATCAGGGGTAGGCACGCAGCACCATGCCTAGCGGATATCCCGTTGGCGGCTGGCTCTTCACCTCCAGCCTTCGTGCGGTGTCTTCCCGTTGGCGGCGTCGGCCATCAGGCGGCCTTGCCGTCCGGTGTGCCGGCGAAGGAACGCACCGTCATGATCGCACCATCGAGCGCAATGCCTTCGGCATCTTTCAATGCTGCCTCGCGCAACCTTGCGATCCAGACCGCTGCATCGTCGCGTCCGCGCAGCATCGAAAGGCAGCCCAGCACGCGGTCGAATTTCGACAGCCCACGGACATGGGTGTCCGAATAGCCCTTGATCAGGCGCCGGCATTTCAGCACTTCGACGCCGACGTCGTAGTCTGCGCTGGCTTCCTTCATCGCCAATTCCAGCCACTCTTCCAGATGCGCGGTCTCGACCTTGTGGCGGAGCAGAGCGCGCCGCCAGCGCCGCATTCCCCCGACCAGCCAGAGCGTGCCGAAACCGAGCATGCCGTCGGTCCTGATCCTGCGGCCGCGGTCGACGAAGCGGTTGAGGCTCTTCATGAGACCAGAACGGGCTTCAATCGCTGCACCGAGCCGAGCGGGCAGCATGCCGCAGATCTCCTCCATGCGCGGATGGAAATATTCCGTCGTCATCAGGGTCTGGTCGTCGCCAAGATGCACCTCGCGGCGAACTCTTTCGGCCCGCGACGATCGCGTCTTGAGATCGGCGACGCGGATGATGTCATCATAGACCATGGCGTTGGCTATGTATTTCGCCGCCTCGTGCGTCAGAGCATGGCCATGCTCAGCGGAATCGAGCGCCGCTACCGTATCGAGCCTGTCGAGATACTCCGCTCCATAGGCCGTATCGAGGAAATCGACGACCTTGCGAAGGCCGTGCCCCGCCATGTCGCGGACCGGCTCGGGAAGCCTTTCAATGCGGCGCTCGAGCGCCGACCATTTGTCGCGCAATCCCGCTGGTCCCGCCACCCCCGGCGTGGCCTGCGGCACCAGTTCGACCTCCGGCTGCGGGCCGGCCCGCGTCCGATCATATGCGAGCGCGAAGGCGGCAAGACTTGCCTTGGCGCCGCGCCCGCCGCTGCGGATCGTTGCCTCGAACTCCTCGCGCGGAAACGGCAACTCGCCCGAGCCGGCAAGCGCGCCGAACAGGCTTGCCGAGATCACGCTGCCGGCCTGCCTCGCCATGGTCTCCATGTCGAAATGGATAAAGCGGCGCGCCGCTTCATCGGCTCGCTTCAGCACGGTTTCGCTGTCGGCGCGGCCGTCGCCGGGCACGACTTTTTCGGACACCGCGAGCATGCGGTGGCTTGAGGCGATAAGGGTGGTCCGGTCCTGCGTGACGAAGCCGCGCAGGACCGCCCGCCCCGCTTCCGCCAGTTCGGCGGAGATGAGAATGTCGATGTCGCCGGGCGCCGGGCTCAGCGCAAGCACAGGACTGGCGCCGGGCCGGGCCGGATCCTTCCGCATCATCTCCACATAATAGATGGTGGCGCCGGTGCGCTGCGCGACGCCGGCGACCGAGGTGGACTGCACGTGCCAGCCGCTACGCTGGGCCAGATCAGTGATCCAGTTGGTCAGCACGCCGCCGCCCTGACCGCCGACAGCCAGGACGGCCAGCTTGATGATGGCGCGCGTGGTATCCACGCCCTCTGGGAGCCCGAGCCTCATGCCGATACTCCTTCGAACACCAGTCGGCCACGCTCGCGCCATGCCTGCAGCGTCCTGATGAGGCGCTGGCGCAGGCCAAACGAGAACCGGTCCCAGGAAGTTGGGTTGGATACGACGTCGGCCTGATAGAAGGACGGACACAGGACCGCCGCATCCGCGACCTCGCCGCAATTGCCGCAGCCGACGCAGTTTTCGTCGATCGTGGCCACCGGATCGTCCCGCAAGGGATCGTCGAGTTGCTTTACCGAGAGCGACGGGCAGCCGGAAAGGCGCATGCAGGCGTGATCGCCGGTGCAGACATCCTCATCGACGCCGAACTTGGTCTTGGTCACGCGCTTGCCATCGGCGATGGCCTGCTTGCGCACGGGTCCCTCGCGCCGCTGGCGATTCAGCATGCATTCGGACGAGGCGACAATCACCTTGGGACCCTTTTCCTCGGTCGTCAGCGCCTCTTTCAGGGTGTCGCGCATCATGCCGACGTCGTAGGTGCGCTCGAGGTGGCGCACCCATTTGACGCCCATCCCCTTCAGCGCGTCAGTGATCGGATGCTTGGTCGACTTCGTCCTATTGCTCGCACGTGACGACAGGATGTCCTGGCCGCCGGTCGCGGCCGAATAGTAGTTGTCGACCACGACGATGACGCCGTCGTTCTTGTTGAAGACGGCGTTGCCAACCGACGATGTCAGGCCGTTGTGCCAGAAACCACCGTCGCCGACGAAGGAGATCGAGCGGCGCTTGGCATCTGGCGAATTGAAGGCCGACGCCGACGCCGGCCCGAGCCCGTAGCCCATGGTGGTGGCGCCGAGATCGAAGGGCGGCATGATCGAGAAAAGATGGCAGCCGATGTCGGAGGCGATGTGGTGCTTGCCGAGTTCCTGCTCGGCAAGCTTGGTGGCCGCAAAGATCGGACGCTCCGGACAGCCGATGCAGAAGCCCGGCGGACGCATCGGCACGGTCTTGGCCAGGTCGTCGAATATCGGCGGAGCCGGCATGTTGGGCGCCCGCACCTCGGGAGCGAGCATATCTGCGGCATGCTTGCGCAGGAAGGCGCCAATGCCGGTCAGCATCACGTCGCCCGAATATTCGCCGGCCATCGGCAGGATGCCCTTGCCCTCGAGCCTGACGGTGGCACCGGCCTTGTAGAGCATGGCGCCAAGCGCCTGCTCGATGTAGTCTGGCTGCCCCTCCTCAATGACGAGCACGGCCTCCTTGTCGGAGCAGAACGCCACAAGATCGTCGTCGATCAGCGGATAGGTGACGTTCAGCACGTGCAGCGGAACATCCGTCTCGCCATAGGCATCGGCGAGCCCCAGACGTTGCAGCGCACGGATGACGCCGTTGTACATGCCGCCCTGCATGATGAGGCCGACCTTGCCGTCGCCACCGAAGGTCTCGTTCAGCCGGTGACGCCTGATGTAGTCGATCGCCGCGGGCAGCCGCTTGGTGATCTTCTCCTTCTCGTGCAGGAAGGACGCTGGCGGCAACACGATGCGCTGGGTGTCGCGACGCGGGTTCTCCAGCGCTTCGGCAACGGTCATCGCCGGGCGCACATTCTTCTTTGTCACGAAGGAACCGTTGACGTGGCAGCAGCGGATGCGCACCTGCAGCATGACAGGCGTATTCGAGGCCTCCGACAGCTCGAAGCCATGCTCGACCGCCGCGACGATCGACGGCAGGTTCGGCCTCGGATCGAGCAGCCAGACCTGGCTCTTCATGGCAAATGCGTGGCTGCGCTCCTGCATAATGGAAGAGCCTTCGCCATAGTCTTCGCCAACGATGATGAGCGCACCGCCGGTGACGCCGCCCGAGGCGAGGTTTGCCAGCGCGTCGGACGCGACATTGGTGCCGACGGTCGACTTGAAGGTCGCCGCACCGCGGATCGGATAATGAACCGACGCCGCAAGCATCGCGGTTGCGGTCGCCTCGGATGCGCTTGCTTCGAAGTGCACGCCGAGTTCACCGAGGATGTCCTGCGCATCGGCCAGAACGTCCATGAGATGGCTGATCGGGGCACCTTGGTAGCCGCCGACATAGCCCACGCCGCACTGCAAGAGCGCCTTGGTGATGGCCAGGATGCCTTCGCCCGTAAAGACCTCGCCCTCACCCAGCTTGAGCTTCTCGACCTCCTTCGCAAACGATCGTTCGGCCATGGGTCACTCCTCAGAAATCATTCTTTTTTATGTTGTTGAGTATCTTCTGCAGGGTTGCGACGAAGGCGGCATGCTCGGCCGCGTCGATGCCGACAAACATCCTGTTGTAGCTCTCGCGCATGGTCGGCCACAGGCTTTCGAAGGCAGCACGCCCAGCCTCGGTGATCGACACGCGAATGGCGCGGCTGTCGTCCTGATCGGGCATGCGTCGCACCAGGCCGTCCGCCTCGAGCGCATCGAGCGCGCGGCTGAGCGTCGATTGCTCGACGATGGCATAGACCGCGAGACGGCCGATGAGCAGCCCATCGACGACCGAAAGCACGGCCAGCGTCCGCATCTTGGGGGTGGTCAGCCCGAGCTTTGCCAGGTCGTCCCGCAAGGAGGCATTGTAGCGCCCCATGATGCGGTTCATCAGATAGGGCGCAAACTGCTGGAGGCCGATCTCGCCGAGGCGTGCCCCTTCATCATCCTCGCTCGATATGATGTGCTCGGTCATCGGATCTTCCTTTGCAGCGGCGGGCTTGCTGCGGCGAACCTCTACGCCGCAGGCCGATACAGAGCACTACCGCCTGAAATCGCCAACGGGCGGCTCGATCAATCCAGCACCGACCTCGGCCGCCGAGCGGCCGAGACATGCATGCCGACATCAAGCCGCGATGGCCTCACCTAGCTCCGGGGCACGAGCGCCAGCGCGCGCACCGGGCTGCCCGTACCGCGCACGATCTTCAGCGGGGCAGCGATGAGGATCGCTCCCTTGGGCGGCAGTTTATCGAGGTTGCACAGGCTCGCCAGCCCATATCTGTTGGCCTTGTGCATCAGGTTGTGCGCCGGGAATGGCGGCTGCATCCCGCCCGCTGCACCCGCATCAGTGCCGATGCACTGCGTGCCCCAGCCGATAGCGCCGCGCTCGATGATGTATTCGATGCAATCAACCGTCGGGCCGGGTGAATGCGGCCCCTTCTCGTCGACATTGAGGAACTCCGCCTCCGAGCCGTTGCGCTTGTCCCAGTCGGTGCGCATCACCACCCATTCGCCCTTGCCGATCGCACCGTGCTTGGCCTCCCAGGCGCGAATGCCGTCAGCGGTGAGCAGGAAATCGTTATCGGCAGCCGACTGCGCCGAGCAGTCGATGACATTCAATGGGGCGATGTAGTTGCGTACCGGGATGGTGTCCGTGTAGCCGTCGGAAAAATCCTTGCCGGTGATCCAGTGGTGCGGCGCATCGAAATGCGTGCCCGAGTGCTCGCCGATCTTCAGCCAATTCCACGCCCAGAAGGGCCCCTTGTCGTCATACTCGGAGATGGTGTGCATCTCGATCTTGGGCGTATCCACCGCAAACTCCGGCGGCAGCTTGAGCAGGGGCGTGTCCGGACCAAGCGGCCCCGACAGATCGACGACCTCGACCTGCCCGCTCAAAAGCAATTCCGCAAGATTGCCCAGCGTAGCTGCAGCTGCTGTCATTTCAAGTCCTCCACTTGATGGCGCCCAGCCTATCCGGATCCGTTGTCCAGGCCATCGCGCTCGCTCTTCCCGATCAGGAAGCTAGCGTCACTTACATGCATATGCAAATAAAATTTGCGGAGCTGAAAACCGTGATCGCATCCTGACCAGCGGTCGACAACCTTCTTCAAAATATCAAGAATTATCTGCCAGGCGGCGCATCCGGCTTCACAGCGGGAAATTGGCCAGAGCGAATACGGCGATATTTCAGTTGCTCGACCGCCCAATTTTATTTGCAAATGCATTCTAATTGGCCAAGCAGGACTTTGAAAGCCGTGCGATGAAGGGATCGCGCGACGTTGGCCGCCAGCAGAATGCCTACGGTCTAGTCCAGAGATCGGAACACGTCCCGGACAGTCCGGATCGAGCCGGCATCGTTGACCCTGTAGCCGGGCAGTTGCGAGATGGCGGCGTGGAACTCCTGGCTGCGCATCACGGACAGCACGCGCTTGACCGCCTCGAGTTCCAAAATCTCCTTCCGGCAGACGAAGAAGTAGTCTTCGGTCAACAAGCGAACGAAATCGAGGCCGAACTGGCGCGCGGCCGCCTCGACGCCGAAGGCGACGTCGGCCATGCCGGAGGCGACGTAGGCCGCGACGGCCGCGTGGGTAAACTCGGCATGCTCATAGCCGTTGATACGCAAGGGATCGATGCGGTTCTGGGCCAGCAACTGGGCAAGGAGCATGCGCGTGCCCGAATCCGGATCGCGATTGACGAAGCGGACCGAGGGGTCGAGCAACCGCTCCAGCGAGGTGATGCCGAGCGGATTGCCCGGCGCCACCATCAGCCCCATTTCGCGGGTGACGAAACCGATGACGCGATGCGCCGCGGGATTGAGCCAGCCCTTGGTGGCGGCGATGCTGCGCTTGCGTAGCTCGCCCTGCGGCAGATGCATGCCGGCGAGGTCGCAACCGTCATGCACCAGCGATGCGAGCGAGTTCTGGTTACTGACATAACGAAAATCGATCCCGATATCGGATTCGCGGGCGAGCAACTCCCTCAGCTTCGGCACCGCGAAGCCATGGCTGGCATGAACGCGCAGGATGATCGGGCCGTGCGGCAAAAGCTGGTTGATTTCCGTTTCCAACTCCTGCGACAAGTTCTGCAGCAGCGGACCGAGACGGGCCTCAAGCCTCTGGCCGGCCCACACCAGCTTGTCGCCGAAGGGCGTGAGGACTGTGCCGCTGCCCTGCTTGCGCACGACGAGCGGGGTATCGAAGAACGCCGACCACTTCTCGATCAGGTTCCAGGCGTGGCGGTATGAGACGCCGGCAAGATCGGCGGCCTTGGTGATCTTGCCGCTGGCGCGGATCTCGGCCAGGAAATCCAGCATGATCTGCAGCGACTGGGAATCCTGATGGCGTCGAAAGCGCCATACCGGGTCGATCTCGATACGGATCATCATCACCCTCCCAGCTGGTCCCGTACCAGAGATATGAACATGAATTCATATCTCTGCGTCCGTCAGACTTGCACTCGGGATCATGTATTCGCCCGCCGATATAGGCAACAGATATCTTATTCCCACGGGAAAATATCTTTCCTACGCTAGATGCAGTCTCCAGCTGTGTTCCCAGGGTGCGATCACCGGCTGACAGATATGAACTCAATTTCATATGTGGAGGATGTCAGGTGGTATATGCATTTTCGGACTGGACTCAGAAACTCTTGATCGACGGCAAGCGCGTCGACGCCATGTCCGGCCGCACTTTCGATACGTTCGATCCGTCGACTGGCGAGGTGATCGCCAAGATCGCCGAGGCAGATGCCAATGATGTCGACGCCGCCGTGCGCTCGGCCCGCAAGGCGTTCGAAGGTGACTGGGGGCGGCTGCGCGCCAGTGAACGTGGGCAGTTGATGCTCAAGCTGGCGGAACTTATCCGCCAGAACGAAGATGAACTCGTCAACCTTGAGAGCCTAGACAGCGGCAAGCCGGTTTCGGCAATCCGCCGCCAGGACCTGCCAGCGGTGATCGACACGCTGGTCTACTATGCGGGCATGGCCGACAAGATCAACGGCAAGGTGATCCCGGCACGGCAGGACGCACTTACCTACACCGTGCGCGAACCGCTCGGCGTGGTCGGCGCCATCATTCCCTGGAACTTCCCGCTGATGATCGGCATGTGGAAGATCGCACCTGCCCTCGCCTGCGGCTGTACCGTCGTTTTGAAGCCTGCGGAAATCACCCCGCTGACCGCGCTCAGGATCGGCGAGCTGGCGCTCGAAGCCGGCTTCCCTGCAGGTACGCTCAATGTCGTGCCGGGCTTCGGCAAGATTGCCGGCCAGGCGATCGTCGACCATCCCGATATCGACAAGGTCACCTTCACCGGCTCGCCCGTCGTCGGCCGCCAGATCCTGCAGGGTGCCGCTGGCAACCTCAAGCGCGTGACGCTTGAGCTCGGCGGCAAGTCGGCCAACATCATCTTCCCAGATGCCGACCTCGATGCGGCGGTAAAAGCGGCGGCATCGGGCATCTTCTTCAACACCGGTCAGGTCTGCTCGGCCGGCTCGCGCATCCTCGCCCACGAATCCGTCTATGACGAAGTCGTCGAGCGGCTCGCAGCCCGGGCGAAATCGACCCGCATCGGCGACCCGCGCGAAACCTCGACCGCCATGGGTCCGCTGGTCTCGGAAGTGCAGATGAACCGGGTGCTCAACTACATCGACATCGGTACGAAGGAAGGCGCGCACCTGGTCACAGGCGGCGGCCGCCATGGCGAGCGCGGCTTCTACGTCGAGCCGACAGTGTTCGCCGGCGTCGAACACGAGATGCGCATTTCGCAGGAAGAGATATTCGGCCCCGTCGCCACCGTCATCAGCTTCAAGGACGACGAGGACGCGCTGCGCATCGCCAACGGCACTGTCTACAGCCTCGCCGCCGGCGTCTGGACATCAGACATCGCTCGGGCCCACCGCTTCGCCAGGCGCCTCAAGGCCGGAACGGTGTGGGTGAACACCTACGGCCCGACCGACATCCGCTTGCCCTGGGGCGGAGCGCGGGACTCCGGCTTCGGCCGCGAGCATGGCGAAGAAGCGATCGAAAACTTCACCGAGCCCAAGGTGGTCTGGATCAACACCGGCCGCTGACGGTTCGCGCCTGGCGGCGCGACCACTCACCAAACCTGACATCTCAAGGCACCCCGCGCCAGCCATGCGCGAGGCACGGGGGAAGCCTTGCCCAATCCGGAGGACATCAATCATGCGTATTGCCATCATCGGACAGCAGGCATTCGGTCAAAGCGTGCTCGAAGCGTTTCTCGCTCGTGGCGACGAGGTCGCCGGCGTGTTCTGTGCGCCGGAAAAGCCGGGCGCGCGGCCCGATCCGCTCAGGGCCGCGGCCGAAAAGGCCGGGCTCAAGGTGTTCCAGCTGCCGAGCCTCAAGGGCGAAGCGGCGGAGAACGCGCTCAAGGCGCTCGACGTCGATCTGGCCGTCATGGCCTATGTGTTGCAGTTTGCGCCGCAGGACTTCGTCAACATCCCACGCCACGGCACTATCCAGTACCACCCCTCGCTGCTGCCCAGATATCGCGGACCCAGCTCGATCAACTGGCCTGTCATCAAGGGCGACACCCAGACCGGCCTGACCATCTTCCGCCCGACCGATGGCCTCGACGAAGGTCCTGTCGTCCTGCAGAAGACGGTCGACATTGGTCCCGAGGACACGCTCGGGAGCGTCTATTTCGACTGGCTGTTCCCGCTCGGTGTGGACGCGATGCTCGAGGCGGCGGATTTGGTGGTCGCCGGCAAGCACACGGAGACAGTGCAGGACGAAAGCCAGGCCTCCTATGAAGGCTGGTGCAAGGACGCCGAAGCCCGCATCAACTGGCACGGCCACATCGATGCCATCCACAACCTGATCCGCGGCTGCGACCCGGCTCCTGGTGCATGGACCCTTGTGAACGGCACCAAGGTCAGGCTGTTCGAAGCCCGCAAGCACCCCGTACGCCGCTTCGGCGACGTTGTCGGCAAGCCCGGTGAAGTGGTTGCGGTCGGCGAGCGCAGCCTCTCGGTCTGCGTGCAGGGCGGCGTCATCGAAATCTTCAAGGCACGCACGGAGGCTGGCCAAAAACTCTCGGGCGCAGAACTCGCATCGGCGTTTTCCCTGACCTCAGGGTCGAAGCTCGGCACCGACGCTGCACCCGCCAAGGAGAAGGCTCCGGAACCGGCGGAATAAAGGTCTTCCCGGCGCTGGCCCAGGCCAGCCATCTTCCCAAGCGGCCGCCGAGCAATCGGCGGCCTTTTTGTCCGAGGGTCCGGCTGGACCGGTCTCAGCGCGAGCGCATGAACTCGGGAATGCGCACAAGGACGATCTCGGCGACCATGACAGTTACAGCACCGACGACGATGGAATGTGCAAGCATCTCGCCGAGAATCTGCGGCAATCCACCCGACAAAGCCCCGGCCAGTGTCGGAATGCCCAAGCCCGCCATCAGGCCGAGCGGCGCCACCATGTTCTTCACAGGTGAACCCCGGTCCTGGCTCGCCATCTGGATGCCGGTCATGACCACGGTTGCCGCCGCCGGCAAGAACAGTCCGCCGACGACCGCAGCGGGTGTGGCCACCAGCACCGCCGCAACCTTGGGCAGGAATGCCAGGACAATGAAGAGAAGGCCAGCGACGCGGACCACATGCCGGCTGGCAACGCCGGTCAGCCTGATAACGCCGAGATTCTGAGCGTAGGCAGTTGTGCCGAAACCTCCGATCAGCGCAGCCAACATCGAACCACCTGCTTCGCCGGCAATGCCGGCGTTGACGCGCCGGTCGTCAAGTTCAACGCCAGTCAGCCGCGCCGTCGCCTCATACATTCCCATGGCCTCGACAACGGCGACGACGAAGACGATGCACATGGTGATGGTGATCGCCGGATCGAAGGTCAGCGCGCCATAGGGCAGAAGCTTGGGGAAGGCCAACCATGGCGCCTGGCCGACGCTGGAGAAATCGAGCAACCCGAGGCCGAGGGCGAGCAAATCGCCGACAATGAGCGCCGTGAGGAAGCCGAACATGCGGAAGGTGCCTCCGAAGGCAGCGCTGACCAGCACCACCGCCGTCGTCACGCAGGCCAGAAACAGGCTCGATCCGGTGCCGAAGCTGGGCGAGCCGATGCCGCCGAAGAACTCCATGAAGGTGAAACCTGTCAGCGCGACGCCCACCAAGGTGATGATCGTGCCCGAGACTGCCGGCGACAGAAGGCGCCGAAGCTTGGCGAACTGCCCGCAGATCGAGGCAAGGAATACAAGCGCGGCTCCGATGATCAAGCCAAGGCTTGCCGCAGAGATCGTTCCTGCCTTGTAGTAGCCGATGGCCAATGGCGAAAATGCCGAGGACGGCCCCTGCACCACCGGCAAGCGGACCAGCCTGGTGCTTTGCACAACGGTGACCACGCCCGCCGCAAGGAAGGTGGCGGTCACAAGATTGGTCGCCAAAGTGGCGGAGAACCCCGCCACAGAAGCAATGAAGATGGGATCGAGCCAGGCATTCGACACAAGCGCCTGCTGAAGTCCCAATGCGAAGCGACGCTTGGCGGGGATGATCTCCTCGACATCCCCGACCACGCTGTCGACCGCTTCAAGCGCGCCCATACGGGCATGAACGTGATCAGTCATTGATATACTACCTCCTCCCAGAAGTACGAGCCGCTTCCGCGGCATCAGGTGAAATTGAGCCGATGCGCCGTCAGGCCTCGAGACACTGCATGCGGCGCGCATGGCGAGCATGCTCGCGCAGCACGTCGCCGAGTTCGGGCATCACCGGACGGCAATTCTCAACCAGCACCTTGCCGGCAACGACAGTCGTGCCGGCGGTTGCAGGACCGCAGCGCAGCCAGGCCTCGACCGGGTCGCTGTGGGCGCCGGCAAGAGCCACGTCCGACATACTCCAGACGACAAAGTCGGCGCAGGCACCCGGCCTGAGATGGCCGATCTCATCCTCCCAGCCGAGGCAGGCGGCGCCACCGCGCGTGGCGATGTCGAGCGCATCTCGCGCCGACATCGAATGCGGGCCATTGCGATAGCGACCCAACAGCAACGCCGTACGCGCCTCCAGCCACATGGAGGCATGGTCGGTCGAAGCGGAGCCGTCGCAGCCTAGACCGACGCGCATGCCTCGGGTGCGGAGCCCCATGGCGTCGGCCGAGCCACCGCCGATCAGCATGTTCGAACACGGGCACTGCGTGGCACAGACGCCGGCATGTGCAAGGCGGCCGATCTCGGCATCGCTTGGATAAATGAAATGCGCGACCCAGGAGCGCTTGCTGGCCCAGCCGACGCGCTCGAAATATTCGGTCGGTGTGCAGCCATAGACCTCGGCGCAGTATTTGTCTTCCTCGGGGTCCTCGGCGAGGTGGGTGTGCAGCCTGAGATCGTATTTGTCTGCCAGCCGCGCCGATTCCGACATGATCCGCTCGGTGACGGAAAACAAAGAGCAAGGCGCGAGCGCCACGCGCGTCATCGCACCCGGCCTGGCATCGTGATACCTCTCCACCAGCCGGACGCTGTCTTCGAGGATGTCGTCCTCGCGCTGCACCACCGAGGCAGGCGGCAGACCGCCATTCTCGACCGAGCGCGTCATCGATCCACGCGTCGCGTAGAAACGGAAGCCGATGTCGGTGCTGGCTCGGATCTGGGCGTCGATGAGATTGGACTTGGGATGGACGTACATGTGGTCCATCGAGGTGGTGCAGCCGCCCATCAGCAGTTCGGTCATCGCAACATAGGTGGACGCGTAGACCGATTCCCCTGTTAGTCCGGCCCACATGGGGTAGAGGCCAGTTAGCCATTCGAACAGCGAACCGTTCGTCACCGGCGCGTAAGACCGCGTCAGGTTCTGGTACATGTGGTGGTGGGCATTGATCAGTCCGGGCGTGACCAGCCGGCCAAGCGCCGAGATGGTCCTTGCGGCGACCGGCTCTTCGCCAGCCTTGCCCACGGAATGAATTCTCTTGTCTTTGACGGCAATCCAGCCGTCGGCAATTTCCCAGTCGCGATCGACATACACATATGCGTCACGGACGAGCAGGTCTACGGACATGCAGCTTCTCCAGGTCGGTTCTCATTCACTCCGACGAAGCTGGCGTTCAGCTTCGTCGCGCTATGAGCCCTGTCCCTGGAATTGCGAGTTCCGGATCGTCATCGACTGGTAGGTTGAGCGGGCTGCTCTGATCATGCTTGGCAGGAGATCGGCCTTGCTGCGGCCGCCCTCCCCGCCTGAGCGTTCGCACCATCAGGCATTGCTGATGCAAACGCAGATTTGCCTTCCTGTCAAATTATTTTCACATGAGGAACTGGCGCGCCAAATTGGCTAGCCGCCCGAACGGGTCTTGAGTATGGCCGAGAAGCTTGGGTCGAAGGCGCGGCTGATCGGTTCGGCGGCGGCGCCGAGCGCGATCGACCACGGATCGGTGATGCCCAGTTGCAGCCGCGGCAACGTCCGGTCGCGCCGTTCGGCGATCGAGGACAGCAGCGGATGCATGGCATCGACGATCAGTCGGGCAAGCGCTTCGGGCGCGCCGCTGGTCAGGATCACGGTCTGCGGGTCGAAGATCGACTCGATCAGGTGCACACTCCAGCGCAGGTCCTTTGCCGCAGCCGCGACCCAGTCGAGCAGGATCGGTGCCTTGGTCTGCGCCAGCGCATCGACGCGTTCGAACAAGCCGGCATCCGAGGGGTCGAGCCCGAGATGCTGGTAGAGCGAGGCAAGCGAGGCGCGGTGTTCAAGCACCGTGCCACTTGGCGCCAGCAGCGCCATGCCGATCTCGCCGGCATTGCCGTTGCCGCCCCGGTAGAGTTCGCCATTGAGGATCAGGCCGGCGCCGATGCCATAGCCGACATAGAGGCAGACGGCGTTATCAAGACCGTGGGCGGCCCCGACCATGCGCTCCGCGGTGGCGCAGGCCGCTGCGTCGTTCTGCAGGCCGACCTCGAGGCCCGTTCCGGCAGTCAGCCTCTCGATCAGCGGAAACTGCTGCCAGGCCGGCATCATCCATTTGTTGTCGTCGAACTGCGCCAGACCGAAGGGGCCCGGCATGGCGACGCCAAGTCCGACAAGCCGTTTTTCCGATTGGGCGAATAAGCGCGCAAGCTGGCCCCTCACGCCCGCGATCAGCCCGAAGATGATTTCGACGCCAGCGGTGGGATCGTCGGGCGGCAGGTTGGCTTCGGCACGGGCAAGCACGCTGCCCAGCAGGTCGACGGCCACAGCGCGCGTCAGGTGACGGTCGATCTGCAGGCCGATGGCGAAAGCGCCTTCGGGCACCAGCCTGTAGGGCGTGGACGGCTGGCCCCTGCCCTTTCTCACGGCTTCGAGCGAGACGACGAAACCGTCGCGCTCCAGCTCCTCGATGATGTTCGACACCGCCTGCTTGGTCAGTTGCGTCGCCCGCGCCAGGTCGGCGCGTGACAGCGCTCCGTTCAGGCGCAGCGCGTCAATCATGACGCGGCGGTTGTGGGCGCTCGTGCCTTCCTGGTTGGTACCGCTGGTGGCGCGGATCGGGCTGATATCGTTCACCTCAGCTTCCCCTCTTGACACCAATAGATAATTGAAGAAGTAATAAGTCAAGTCAGTTGACTTATTAAGGAGCCACAAGAGCTCCCGGGAACGAAAAGCGGCTGGAGCCGCGGGATTTGTCGAGCTTGAAATGCCTGGAAAGGGACGCCGGCCTCGCCGAGCTGCCTTCGGAAATCAATAAACGGTGCCCCTCGGCATCGCGCTCTTTCAATGTCAGAAAATGGAGGAAGGAATGTTGAAATCGTTTAGCAAAGCGTTGCTCGGTGCGGCCCTCATCGGCGCCGCCTTCGCACCCAAGGCCTTCGCCGAAACCTCTATCAACGCGCTGTTCATGGCGCAGGCCGCCTACAGCGAGGCCGATGTGCGCGCCATGACCGAGGCCTTCACCAAGGCCAATCCCGACATCAAGGTCAATCTCGAATTCGTCCCTTATGAGGGCCTGCACGACAAGACCGTTCTCGCTCAGGGCTCGGGCGGTGGCTACGACGTGGTGTTGTTCGACGTCATCTGGCCGGCCGAATATGCTTCGAACAAGGTGCTGATCGATGTGTCTTCGCGCATCACCGACGAGATGAAGAAGGGCGTGCTGCCAGGTGCCTGGACCACCGTCAATTATGACGGCAAGTCCTATGGCATGCCCTGGATCCTCGACACCAAGTACCTGTTCTACAACAAGGAAATTCTCGAGAAGGCCGGCATCAAGACACCGCCCAAGACCTGGGACGAGCTGGCCGAGCAGGCCAAGATCATCAAGGACAAGGGTCTTTTGGCCACGCCGATCTCGTGGAGCTGGTCGCAGGCGGAAGCCGCGATCTGCGACTACACCACGCTCGTCAGCGCCTATGGCGGCGAGTTCCTTAAGGACGGCAAGCCGGCCTTCCAGAGCGGTGGCGGGCTCGACGCCCTGAACTACATGGTGACGAGCTACACGTCAGGGCTGACCAATCCGAACTCCAAGGAGTTCCTTGAAGAGGACGTACGCAAGGTGTTCCAGAACGGCGAAGCCGCCTTCGCGCTGAACTGGACCTACATGTACAACATGGCCAACGACCCCAAGGACAGCAAGGTCGCAGGCAAGGTCGGCGTGGTTCCTGCCCCCGGCGTCACCGGCAAGAGCGAAGTCTCGGCCGTCAACGGCTCGATGGGCCTCGGCATCACCTCAGCCAGCAAGCACCCCGACGAAGCCTGGAAGTACATCGCCTTCATGACGTCGCAGGCGACGCAGAACCAGTATGCCAAGCTGAGCCTGCCGATCTGGGCGTCGTCCTATGAAGATCCTGCGGTCACCAAGGGCCAGGAAGAGCTGATCGCCGCGGCCAAGCTCGGACTTGCCGCGATGTATCCGCGCCCGACGACGCCGAAGTATCAGGAGCTGTCGACGGCGCTCCAGCAGGCCATCCAGGAATCGCTGCTCGGCCAGGCAAAGCCTGAAGACGCGCTCAAGGGCGCTGCTGAAAACAGCGGCCTGTAAGATCTGGTCCCAACACTCCGGGCGGCTTCGGCCGCCCGGCCCTTCCGGATGCTAAGAAGAGTCGCCGCATGACAGGCTCCTGGATGACGACTCGCGCATGGCTGCTGATGCTGCCGCTGCTCGTGGTCATGATATCGGTCATCGGCTGGCCACTGGTCGACACAGTCAGGCTCTCCTTCACTGACGCCAAGCTCGTCGGCACGGGCGGCAGTTTCGTCGGGCTCGACAACTACGCCAAGATGCTTTCGAGCCCGAACTTCCAGCGGACGCTGGTCACCACGACATGGTTTGCGGTGATTTCGGTGGCCGCCGAGATGGCGCTCGGCGTGCTCGCCGCATTGTTGCTCAACCAGCAATTCTACGGCCGCACCGTGCTGCGCGCACTGATGATCCTGCCCTGGGCACTGCCGACGGTGGTCAACGCGACGCTGTGGCGGCTCATCTACAATCCCGAATATGGCGCGCTGAACGCGGCACTCACCCAGATCGGCCTGCTCGACGCATACCGCTCCTGGCTGGGCGAACCCAACACCGCGCTTGCCGCGCTGATCGTCGCCGACTGCTGGAAAAACTTCCCGCTGGTGGCTTTGATCGCGCTCGCCGCACTTCAGGCCGTGCCGCGCGACATCACCGCCGCCTCGCTGGTCGACGGCGCCGGTCCGTTTTCGCGTTTCCGCTTCGTGATCCTGCCTTATCTTGCGGGGCCGCTGATGGTGGCGCTGGTGCTGCGTACCATCGAGGCCTTCAAGGTGTTCGACCTCATTTGGGTGATGACGCGCGGCGGCCCAGCGAACTCGACGCGCACCATGTCGATCCTCGTCTACCAGGAGGCATTTTCCTTCCAGCGGGCAGGCTCCGGCGCATCGCTGGCGCTCATCGTCACCTTGCTCGTCACGGTCCTTGCGCTCGCCTACGCTGCACTGGTCAGGAAAACAGCGGGGAGCGCCGCCTGATGGAACGCAAGAGCCTGCTGTTCACCTTCTTCATCCACGCTGCAGCGCTTGTGCTCGGCCTCATCGTCGTTGCACCGGTTCTGTGGCTGTTCGTCATGAGCATCTCGCCTGCCGCCGACCTCTCGGCCAGGCCGTTGCGCTGGTGGCCGCAGGAGATCGACTTCTCGCGCTACCGGATGCTGCTGTCGACGCTAGAGAACAGTGCGGGCGCCGCCTTCGTGGCATCGCTCTACAACAGCCTCCGCGTCGCCGGCATTGCGACGGTCGCAGCACTTGCGCTCTCCATCCCCGCCGGCTGGGCCGTGTCGCGCACGCCGGCGGTGGGCTGGTCGCTGTCGATGGTGATCGCAACCTACATGCTGCCACCAGTTGCGCTTGCCGTGCCGCTCTATATGGGGCTGTCCTGGCTTGGCCTGCTCAACAACGTCTTTGGGCTCGCACTGGTCTACCTGACCATCCTCGCTCCCTTCACCACCTGGCTGATGAAATCGGGATTCGACACCATCCCGCGCGAGATCGAGGCTGCGGCCATGATCGACGGGGCCAGCCTGTTCCAGACGCTGCGCATCGTCACCCTGCCGCTGGCAGCACCCGTTGTCGCCACGTCGGCGCTGTTTGCGCTGCTGCTTGCCTGGGATGAATTCTTCTATGCGTTGCTCTTCACCTCGGATTTGCGCGCCAAGACGCTGACGGTGGCGATCGCCGACCTCGCCGGTGGGCGCGTCTCCGACTACGGGCTGATCGCAACCGCCGGCGTGCTCGCGGCCCTTCCTCCTGTCCTGATCGGCCTCGTCATGCAGCGCGCACTGATATCAGGACTCACCAGTGGTGGCGTGAAAGGATGACCGACATGGCAAACCAGAAACCACGCCCGGCAGGCCTCGTGGCCATAGACAGGGAAATGGCGCGCCAGCATGGCGACGCACTTGCGTCCTTCGCCGAAGCCGCGGCGATGGCTGCAAGGGTCGCCGCATCACTCGACAAAACAGGCAGGCTGCTGCTGCTCGGCATGGGCGGGTCGCACGCCGTCAACCGTGCGGTCGAACCGCTCTATCGGGCGCTCGGCATCGATGCCATCGCCATTCCGCTCTCCGAGCAACTCGGCGAGCCACTAACGATCGGCGGACGCACCGTGCTCATGACCTCGCAATCGGGCGAAAGTGCTGAGGTCGTGCGCTGGTTCACCGAGACCGGCGGCCATGCCGAGACTTTCGGACTGACGCTGGAGGCAGGCTCCTTTCTTGCCCGCACAGCACCTTCTCTGGTCGGTGTCGGCGGCACCGAGCTCGCCTTTGCAGCGACGCGCAGCCTGACCGTCACGCTCGCGCTTCACCTCGCCATTCTCGCAGCTCTCGGCGAACACCCGAGCGGTGCGCTCGTGGCGCTCCAGGCGCCCGAAATCGTCGACATAGGCGCTGCACTCAACGCGTTGGGAGAGGTCGACACAGTCGTCACCTCGGGACGGCGCCTGCAGGGCGTGGCCGAGGCGCTGGCACTGGGACTGACCGAACTGTCGCGTCGCCCCTGTTTTTCGCTGGAAGGCGGTCAACTGCGCCACGGGCCGATGGAAATGCTGGGGCCGAAGATCGGCGTGGTGCTGTTTCGCGGCAAGGATCCGACCGCAGATCTGGTCACGGCGATGGCAGTCTCGGCTGTCGAAACCGGCGCGCCCGTCGTCATCTTCGATTCCTCCGGCGAAGCTCCAGTGGCAGGCGCGACCACGCTCACTTTTGGGGCAGCGACCGGCATGGCCGCCATCTTTGCAATGTTGCCCACCGCCCAACGCCTGATGATCGCCTTCGCCGACGCGCGGGTCGACAATGCCGGCACGCCGGTGCGCTCTACCAAGATCACCCGGAGCGAATGAATGCGGCCCCTGGCTGTCATCGGCAACGTCAATGTAGACCTCATTCTTGGCCCGACCGCGCCATGGCCGCAGGCGGGGACCGAGATCACCGTCGATCATGACGAACTCAGGGTCGGCGGCCAGGCCGGCAACACCGCGCTTGCCTGGCAAGCGCTTGGCGTCGATTTCGAGATTGCCGCCAATGTCGGCTCCGATCAGTTCGGCCACTGGCTGCGCGAGGCATTCGGGGATCGTTCTGCGCTGTGGCCGGCGCATGCCGACCGCACCACGCTGTCGGTCGGTATTACCCACCCGGATGGCGAGCGCACCTTCTTCACCACGCGCGGCCATCTGCCCGATTTCAGCCTGGTCGACGTCCATACGGTTCTCCAAGGCAAGCAACTGGCCGGCGGCTACGCCCTGCTTTGCGGCTCGTTCCTGACGCCACTTCTGGCACGCGACCACGACAAACTGTTCGACTGGACCCATGGTCGCGGCATCAAGCTGGTTCTCGACACGGGCTGGCCGCCCGACGGGTGGACGGAGGCGAACTGCGCCGTGACACGCGCCTGGCTGTCCCGTTGCGACTGCGCGCTGCTCAACGAGGTCGAGGCGACGACGTTGACCGGCATAACCGCCCCAGCCGATGCCGCGCGAGCCCTTCTGTCCGGCATGCCCAACGGTGCCATCGTCGTGGTCAAGTGCGGTCCGGGCGGTGCCATTGCCATCGGACCGGACGGCTTGCTTGTCTCGGCCTCCGCACCAAAGGTGACGGTCGTCGATACGATCGGCGCCGGCGACGTATTCAATGCCGCCTTCCTCGCCGCCCTCGCCATGAACAGGCCTTTGGCCGACTGTCTCGCATCCGGCGTGCAGGTGGCCTCGCGCGCGATTTCCACCCTGCCCCGCAGCTATGGCGCGCTGCCGCCTTTCGAGAAAGCCGTTTGATGAGCGCCCTTGAAATCCAGAACATCCGCAAGAACTATGGCGCGGTCGAAACGCTGAAAGGCATCGATGTCGCGCTGGAAAGCGGCGAATTCCTCGTGCTTCTGGGTTCGTCCGGCTGCGGAAAATCGACGCTGCTCAACATCATCGCGGGGTTGGCGGAGGCGACGAGCGGCAACATCACGATCGGCGGGCGGTCGGTGCTCGGCGTGCATCCGAAGGATCGGGACATCGCCATGGTGTTCCAGTCCTACGCGCTCTATCCGAACCTCAGCGTGGCCAGGAACATCGGTTTCGGGCTGGAGATGCGCAAGGTGCCGGTTGCCGAGCGTGACAAGGCGGTACGCGACGCCGCCAGCCTGCTGCAGATAGAGAACCTGCTCGAACGTAAGCCGAGCCAGCTTTCCGGCGGACAGCGCCAGCGCGTCGCCATCGGCCGCGCCTTGGTGCGCAAGCCGCAGGTGTTCCTGTTCGACGAACCGCTGTCGAACCTCGACGCCAAGCTCAGGCTGGAAATGCGCACCGAGCTCAAGCGCCTGCACCAGATGCTGAAGACGACAGTGGTCTATGTCACCCACGACCAGATCGAAGCGATGACGCTGGCGACCCGCATCGCTGTGATGAAGGACGGCCGGATCGAACAGCTCGGCACGCCAGAGGAGATCTACGACCACCCGGCGACACTGTATGTGGCAGGTTTCGTCGGCGCCCCGCCGATGAACATTCTCGACATCAAGGTCGACAACGGCTCACTGGCCATCGCCGGCTCCGACCTCAGGCTGCCATTGCCCGACCGGTTCAAGGCGGTGGCCCGCAACGGCACGCGGCTGGCGTTGGGCATAAGGCCGGAAGCACTCAGGCTGGCTTCGGCGGAGCCGTCATGCCGCCACGCCCTTCCGGTGCGAATCGAAGTCGTCGAACTGACCGGACCGGAGCTTGTCATCACGGCCCGCATCGGCCAGCAAAAGCTCACTGCCTGCCTTGCGCCGCGCGCCAAGGTCAGCCAGGGTGACGCAACGACACTTGCGGTCGACGACGAGGCGTTGCACCTTTTCGACCCGGCCACCGGGCGCGCCTGCCTCGCATGAGGTCATCGTCCAAACGGTCGGGATCCATCAACAAAAACGCGAAACTGCTTCTAGGAACTGCCACTTGTGCGTTGAAAGCAACGGGCAGAAGTTAGGCCACGTTTGCGCGGGCAATCATGCCTTGCGCCATTTGTTGGCGGCAAGCCGGCTTGGGTGGAGGCGCCGTTGGGCGTGCCGGGTCGGTAATGAAGGGTAGCAGGAGTTCGGCAGGTACAGGCCCGCGGTCCGCGCTAGAATGCACGGTTCCTCAAGCCATCCTGCACCAGGACCAGGCTGCCCCTCGCCGCGTGGGAGGAAGCAAAGCGTGCTCGAGAAATATTTCGACCTGAAGCAACAGGGAACATCCGTCCGGACGGAGGTGATCGCAGGCATCACCACCTTCCTGACCATGTCCTACATCATCTTCGTCAACCCGGAGATCCTGTCGACGACAGGCATGGATCGCAATGCCGTTTTCGTCGCAACCTGTCTGGCGGCGGCCCTCGGCTCCATGATTATGGGCCTCGTAGCCAAGTGGCCCATCGGCATGGCGCCGGGCATGGGCCTGAACGCATTCTTCGCCTTCACCGTCGTCGGCGCCATGGGCTTTTCCTGGCAGCAGGCACTGGGTGCAGTGTTCATTTCCGGCGTCATCTTCCTGCTGCTGACAGTCAGCGGTGTGCGCAGCTGGCTGATCGCCGGCATCCCGCATTCGATGCGTAGCGCCATTGCCGCCGGCATCGGCATGTTCCTCGGCATCATCGCGCTGAAAAACTCAGGCATCGTCGCCGCAAGCCCCGCGACCTTCGTCACACTCGGCGACCTCAGCCAGACCGGCACGCTGCTCGCCATCGTCGGCTTCTTCATCATCGCTGCGCTCGACTCGCTCAAGATCCGCGGCGCGATCCTGATCGGTATCCTGGTCATCACGCTCGCCTCGATGGCGCTCGGCGTCAGCCAGTTCAACGGCATCGTCTCCATGCCGCCGTCGATCCTGCCGACCTTCCTGCAGCTCGACATCGTCGGCGCGCTGCATTCGGGCCTTGTGCATGTCATCCTGGTGTTCGTGCTCGTCGAAGTGTTCGACGCCACCGGCACGCTGATCGGCGTCGCCAAGCGCGCCGGCCTGATCGAGCAAGGCAAGCCGAACCGCCTCGGCCGCGCGCTTTTGGCCGACAGCACGGCCATCGTCGCCGGCTCGCTGCTCGGCACCTCGAGCACCACCGCATATGTCGAAAGCGCCTCGGGCGTCCAGGCAGGCGGCCGCACGGGCCTGACGGCAATCGTGATCTCGCTGCTGTTCCTGGCGGCCCTGTTCTTCTCGCCGCTTGCCGGCTCGGTGCCGGTCTATGCGACGGCGCCTGCCCTGCTCTATGTCGCGTGCCTGATGATGCGCGAACTGGTCGAGGTCGAATGGGCCGACATCACCGAAGCGGCGCCGGCAGCGCTGACAGCGCTGATGATGCCGTTCACCTACTCGATCGCCAACGGCCTCGCCTTCGGCTTCATCAGCTATGCCGCCCTGAAGACGCTGACCGGCCGGCCGCAGGACGTGCATCTGGCGACCTGGCTGGTGGCGGCACTGTTCGTCATCCGCTTCGCCTTCTTCGCGCATTGAGGCACTGACAAACGGGATCGCCGGAGGCTGTGTCAGCGGCCTCCGGCGATCTTTTTTTGGCCTCTCGCCTTACTTCGGGGCTTCGGCGGCAGTTTCGCCCGGCGGCAATATCCGGAACATGAAGGTTGTCGCCTTTTCGCCCGGCTTGACCGGGTCGGGCACCTTGTTTGAGACCGGCTTCACGCTCTGCAGGAAGGTGGCAATTGCATTGGCATCCTCAGGCGTCAGCTGCGCGAAGGCATGCCAGGGCATAATCGGCGCCAGCTCGCGCCCATCCGGACGACGGCCCGTCTGGATCGCCGCGACGATCTGCTCTTTCGTCCAGCTGCCGATGCCTGTTTCCTTGTCCGGCGTGATGTTGCGTCCGACAAAAACGCCCATGCCCGGGATCTCGAAACCGACATCCGATCCACCGAGAAACTTGGCGTCGTCGGGTTTTCCGAAGAAGTAGCCCGGCGTGTGGCAATCATTGCAGCCGCTGATGGTTACGAGATACTCGCCCCGCGCCACCCCAGCGTCGGCTGCCGAAGCGCCCGACGACAGCACGGATGCCGCAGCCAAGAATGCAAGTCCAATCGGTGTCCGATACATCGCATCACCCCTTGTCTTTCCTGATTTCTGGCTTGATTTCTGGTCGACCTCGCAAACCCGCCGCAACTTGCCCTCTCCTCCGGCGCAGGGCCATCGGGAGAGCCAATTCTTCGCATTATTAGCAATTGCTGAAAAGACCTGACGCCGGCGCATTCGACCGTGTCGGCCGTCTCCCCGAAGCCACGGAAATTTCTTCAAGATTCAACTTGACGATGAATTGGTGCAGCGCGATATACCACCGTGCCGGCCACAGATGTCGGCGGTAACTCAGGATAGCTCCGTTAATGGACAGTTCCAGTCGATCTAGCATCAGCCTGCTCGCTACGGCGTCGCGAATCTGACCGACTGCGTCCGGTTCACCCGTCCGCCGGCAGGCACAGGACATGAGGTGAACTATGCGGACACTCATCTTCCGCATCATACAACCCGCCCTCCGGTCTGTTGACCTCGGGGATCGAATAGGTCGTTGACGCTGCCGCTTATGCGGCAGTCGCCGGCTGCGCATGGCCGCAGCCCAGCCCTCATTCGATTTCAGGTTGTACGACTATGACCATGCATCATCCGGCTCTGGAGGCCGGCCGTCGGCAGCGCTATGTTCCCAATCTCTGGGACGCGCTGGCCTTCGGCCTCGTCTTTGGCGGCCTCATCCTCCTCATCCAGGGCGGCCGCGACACACTCGCGCCGCTCACCAGCCTCGACCACGCGCCTATCTCGCTCGATCCGGCGATGCTGCCCGAATATGCGCTGCGCACGACCATGCGCATGCTGGCGGCGATCGTGGCATCGCTCGTCTTCACCTTGGCCTACGGCGCGCTCGCGGCCAAAAGCCGGCGCGCCGAAATGGTGTTGATCCCCCTGCTCGACATCCTCCAGTCGGTGCCTGTGCTGGGCTTCTTGTCCTTCACCGTCGTCGGCTTCATGGCGCTGTTCCCCGGCCAGGTGCTGGGGGTCGAGCTCGCAGCGATCTTCGCCATATTCACGAGCCAGGCCTGGAATATGACCTTCAGCTTCTACCAGTCGCTGAAGACGGTACCGGGCGACCTCGACGAAGCTTCGCGCAGCTTCCGCCTTACCTCCTGGCAGCGGTTCTGGCGGCTCGAAGTGCCGTTTTCCATGCCCGGGCTGGTCTGGAACACCATGATGTCGATGTCAGGCGGCTGGTTCTTCGTCGTTGCCTCCGAGGCGATTTCGGTCGGCAACACGACGATCACGCTGCCCGGCATCGGCTCCTATGTGGCGCTGGCTATCCAGCAGCAGAACCTGGCGGCGGTCGCCTGGGCGGTTGGCGCGATGCTCGCCGTCATTCTGATCTACGACCAGCTGCTGTTCAGACCGCTGGTTGCCTGGGGCGACAAGTTCAGGGTCGAACAATCAGCCAGCGGCACGGCTCCGCGCTCCTGGCTGCTTGTCGCCGTGCGCCGCACCCGCGTCTTCCAGATCATAATGCAGCCTTTCCGCGCCGTGCTCGGCAGCCTGCCGCGCCAGCGCTTCGCCATCCCGGCAGCGATGCCGAAGAAGGTCGATACATGGCTGTCGGGCGTCTGGGCCGACCGCATCTGGATAGCGCTTGTGCTCGCCGCCTCGGCCTACATGCTCTGGCTCATCATAGGCTTCATCGCCACCGAACTCGCCTGGGCCGAAGTTGCCAAGGTGTTCGGGCTCGGTGTGATCACCATGCTGCGCGTTATCGTGCTGATGGCGCTCGCCAGCGTGATCTGGGTTCCCATCGGCGTGTGGATCGGGCTTAGGCCGCGCATCGCCGAGCGGGTGCAGCCGCTGGCCCAGTTCCTGGCGGCCTTCCCGGCCAACATCGTGTTCCCGTTCGCGGTCGTTGCCATCGTACGGCTCGGGCTCAACCCCGATGTGTGGCTGTCGCCGCTGATGGTGCTCGGAACGCAGTGGTACATCCTGTTCAACGTCATCGCTGGCGCAAGCGCGTTTCCCAACGACCTCAAGGAAGCGGCGGCGACCTTCCGCATCCGCGGCTGGTACTGGTGGCGCAAGGTCATCCTGCCGGGGATATTCCCCTATTATGTGACCGGCGCGATCACCGCGAGCGGCGGCTCCTGGAACGCCTCTATCGTTGCCGAGGTGGCGAGCTGGGGCAGCACCACGCTCAGGGCACATGGCCTCGGCGCCTACATCGCCGGCGCCACGGAGGCAGGCGACTATCCGCGCATCGTGCTCGGCATCGCCGTGATGTCCATCTTCGTCATCATGTTCAACAGGCTTCTGTGGCGACCGCTCTACACCTTTGCCGCCCGTCGCCTGCGTCTCGATTGAGGAAAGGAATTTCCCATGAACACCCTCGAACTCAACAACATCCGCGCTAACACCTCCACCGCTCCCCTGGTCGACATCAACGGCGTCCGTCAGGTCTATCACAAGGGCGACAATGTCGATCTCGTCGTGCTCGACGACGTCTCGCTCAGCATCCACGAAGGCGAGATAGTCGGCCTGCTCGGCCGCTCGGGCTCAGGTAAGTCGACGCTGCTGCGCGTGCTTTCCGGGCTTGTCATGCCGACCAGCGGCGACGTGCGCTGGCGCGGCACACCGGTGTCGGGCCCCTGCGAAGGCATCTCCATGGTCTTCCAGAGCTTTGCCTTGTTCCCGTGGCTGACCGTGCTCGAAAACGTCGAGATCGGGCTCGAGGCGCTGGGCGTGCCGGCGGCCGAGCGGCGTCGCCGCGCCATCGAGGCGATCGACCTGATCGGCCTCGACGGTTTTGAAAGCGCCTATCCGAAGGAGCTTTCGGGTGGCATGCGCCAGCGTGTCGGCTTTGCCCGGGCGCTCGTCGTACATCCGCGTCTGATGCTGATGGATGAGCCCTTCTCGGCGCTCGACGTGCTGACGGCAGAGACGCTGCGTACCGACCTGATCGATCTCTGGATCGAAGGCCGGCTGCCGATCAAGTCGATCCTGATGGTGACGCACAACATCGAGGAGGCGGTGCTGATGTGCGACCGTATCCTGATCTTCTCGTCCAATCCCGGGCGCGTGGCGGCCGAAATCAAGATCGACCTGCCGCATCCGCGTGACCGTGCAGACCCCACCTTCCGGCAGCTGGTCGACGACATCTATGCGCGGATGACCCAGCGCACACCGGCGGAGAAGGCTGAAAAGCGCGCGGGCGACGGCTTTGCCGGGACCGGCATCGGCATGGCGCTGCCACGTATCTCGACCAACCTGCTGTCCGGTCTGATGGAAGCGCTCGATGCCCCGCCCTACAAGGGCAAGGCCGACCTTCCAGACCTGGCAGCCACGCTGCAGATGGAGGTGGATGAGCTGTTCCCGATCGCCGAGACGCTGCAGCTCATGCGTTTTGCCGAGATGGCCGAAGGCGACATGCAGCTGACCGAGGTCGGCCAGCATTTCGTCGATTCGGACGTGGATGGCCGCAAGCGCCTGTTTGCCGAGCACCTGGTCGCCTATGTGCCGCTGGCGGCAATGATCCGACGGGTTCTGGACGAACGCCCGAGCCATCGCGCGCCTTTCACGCGCTTCTCGGAGGAACTCGAGGACCACATGTCCGAAGAGCAGGCGGAAGATACGCTGCGGGCGATCATCTCCTGGGGCCGCTATGCCGAGCTGTTCGGCTATGACGAGCACATCGGTCAGTTCAACCTCGAGAACCCCGCCTGAGCAGGCGCAGCAAGTCAGATCGGGCCGGCGCAACGCACAATGCGCGCCGGCCCAGTCTTTTGCACGGCCGAAGATTTTCGTTTTCACCCATCCGCGCAAAAAAACGAAAGCCACAACACGTATACCTACATTAGGCCCCAGCCGTTTGATTTTGCGAAAAAGCATGGAGTAATCCTGCATTCCAGGGAGATCGAAGGCCATCGACATGCCGACCGGCATACCTATCGCCTCATGCCCCCTCTTCGCACTGAATTCGCCGCGAACGTCGGAATATTTCGTTTGACATTCGTTATAGGTTCGAAATAATCCAATCAAAGTTTCGCACCGGCCGGAATTGCTGCACTGCGAAGCAAGGCGAAGACATGAGCATGCCCGGAATGCACGACATTTTTGTCATTGGCGGCGGTATCAATGGCTGTGGCATCGCTCGCGACGCCGTCGGCCGCGGCTACTCGGTCTACCTCGCCGAAATGGACGACCTGGCCTCCGGCACGTCGTCCTGCTCGACCAAGCTGATCCATGGCGGCCTGCGCTACCTAGAGCACTACGAGTTCCGTCTCGTGCGCGAAGCGCTGATGGAACGCGAAGTGCTGTGGAAGAACGCCCCCCACATTATCTGGCCGATGCGCTTCGTGTTGCCCTACGCCAAGGGGCTGCGGCCTGCCTGGCTGATCCGTCTCGGGCTTTTCCTCTACGACCATATCGGCGGACGCAAGCTGCTGCCGGCAACGCGCACGCTCGACATGCGCGCGGATGCCGCCGGCAAGCCGCTGAAGCCGATGTTCAGGCGCGCCTTCGAATATTCCGACGGTTGGGTCAACGATGCGCGACTGGTGGTGCTCAACGCCCGCGACGCGGTGGACAAGGGTGCCGTGATCCGCACTCGCGCGAAGGTGACGGGCGCGCGCCGCGAGAACGGCCACTGGGTCGTGAGCGTCGAGGACAGGCGCACGGGCAGCGTCGAGGAAATCGAGGCACGGCTGCTTGTCAATGCGGCCGGTCCCTGGATCGATCATGTGATCGCCGACACGCTGGGAAAGCAGAACGTCCACAATGTGCGGCTGGTCCAGGGCAGCCACATCATCGTGCGCAAGAAGTTCGACGATCCCCGCGCCTATTTCTTTCAGAACAAGGACGGGCGGATCATTTTCGCCATCCCTTACGAGGAAGAGTTCACGCTGATCGGCACGACTGATCGCGACTATCTGGGCGATCCGCATACGGCCAGGATCACCCAGGCCGAGATCGACTATCTCTGCAACGCGGCAAGCGAATATTTCGCCGAACCGGTGAAGCCCGAGCACATCGTCTGGACCTATTCCGGCGTGCGTCCGCTCTATGACGACGGCGCCAGCAAGGCCCAGGAAGCGACCCGCGACTACGTGCTCAAGGCCGAAGGCGACGACGGACAGGCTCCGATCGTCAACATCTTCGGCGGCAAGATCACCACCTACCGCCGCCTGGCGGAGTCGATGCTCGAGATCATCGAAAAGCGCATCGGCAAGAAGGGCAAAGCCTGGACTGCGGTTGCGCCGCTGCCCGGCGGCGACTTCGAGGCCACTGCCTTCGACGCCCAGGTGACGAAGCTGAGGTCCGCCTATCCATTCCTCGAACTGCGTGTCGCGCGCCGCTTGACCCGGCTCTACGGCACGCGGGCGACGGTCCTGCTCGGAAGCGCCACCTCGGAAGCAGACCTCGGGCGCGACTTCGGCGCCGAACTCTACGAGGCCGAAGTCCGCTATCTGGTCAAGCACGAATGGGCCCTCACCGCCGAAGACATTCTCTGGCGCCGTACCAAGCGCGGCCTTAAGCTCGGTAAGGAGCAAGCGGCCGAACTCGAGGACTTCCTGCGGGGAATCGGCTCGAAGGCCGGCAGCGTCGCTGCCTGAGGCAGCCTGACGAAGCCGGCAACTTGCCGACACTGCTCAACCACAGCTATTGAAAGCGGGGGCGCAGGGCGTCCGGGCCAGGTAACGGGACGGAGGCGTTGCCGGGCGTCTGATGGCAGGAGGGGACATGAGCGGTTTCGTTTTGGCGATCGACCAGGGAACCACGTCGAGCCGGGCAATCGTGTTCGACGCGACCATGAAGCCTGTGGGTGTCGGCCAGAAGGAGTTCACCCAGTATTTTCCGGCGTCCGGCTGGGTCGAGCACGATCCAGAGGAGATCTGGGGCAGCGTCGTCGCCACCTGCAGGACCGCGCTCAAGAAAGCCGACAGGACTGCTGCCGAAATCGCGGCCATCGGCATCACCAACCAGCGCGAAACCGTGGTTATCTGGGACAAGGCGACAGGCAAGCCGATCCACAACGCCATCGTCTGGCAGGACCGGCGAACAGCCCCCCTCTGCGCCAGGCTCAAGAAGCAGGGCTTTGAGCCCAGGTTCACCCGCAAGACAGGGCTTCTGCTCGATCCCTATTTTTCCGGCACCAAGATCGCCTGGCTGCTCGACGATGTGAAGGGCGCGCGCAAGCGAGCCGAGCGCGGCGAATTGCTCGCCGGCACCATCGATTGCTTCCTGATCTGGCGCCTGACCGGCGGCAAGGTGCATGCGACCGACGCGACTAATGCCTCGCGCACGCTCGTCTACAACATCGAGAAGAACCAATGGGATGCCGAGCTGCTCGATATCCTTAGGATCCCCGCCTCTCTGCTGCCCGAGGTGAAGGACTGCGCCGACGACTATGGCGTGACCGAGAAGACGCTGTTCGGCGCCGAAATCCCGATCCTCGGCGTTGCCGGCGACCAGCAGGCAGCCACAATCGGCCAGGCCTGCTTCGAACCGGGGATGATGAAGTCGACCTATGGCACGGGCTGCTTTGCCATCCTCAACACCGGCGGCGACATCGTGCGTTCGAAGAACCGGCTTTTGACCACCATCGCCTACCGGCTCGACGGCAAGACGACCTATGCGCTGGAAGGCTCGATCTTCATTGCAGGCGCTGCCGTGCAATGGCTGCGCGACGGCATCAAGGTGATCGGCAAGGCCGAGCACAGCGGCGAACTGGCGGCCAGTGCCGACGATACCCAGCAGGTCTATCTCGTGCCGGCCTTCGTCGGACTTGGCGCGCCGCATTGGGACGCCGAGGCGCGCGGCGCCATCTTCGGGCTGACCCGCAACAGCGGACCAGCCGAGTTCGCGCGCGCCGCACTCGAATCCGTCGCCTACCAGACGCGCGATCTGCTCGACGCCATGAAGAAGGACTGGAAGACCAGCAACGGCAAGACGGTGCTGCGCGTCGATGGCGGCATGGTCGCATCTGACTGGACCATGCAGCGCCTCGCCGACATTCTGGACGCCCCGGTCGACCGGCCGACGGTGCTCGAAACCACAGCATTGGGAGCTGCCTGGCTAGCCGGCTCGCGCGCCGGCGTCTGGCCAAAGGCCGCGCAATTCGCCAAGGCCTGGGCGCTGGACCGCCAATTCAAGCCGGCGATGGACGCCAAAATTCGCGGAACGAAGCTGAAGGGTTGGCGCGACGCGGTGCGGCGGACGCTGACGACGGTCTGACGATCACCTGCCGAAGCGGGCCAACATGGCCAGCGCCTCGTCGGCGAGCCGGCGCGTCAACTCACCTGCCGGCATTTCGCGACCGAGCCGTGCCGCCTGCCCCGACCACAGCGACATGAAATCGCCGGAACCCTTCGGTTCAGACGCTGCCCTGAGCGGCGCAAGCGCTCCGCCGGCGAGCGGAAATGCCGGTGCGTCCTTCGAAAGCGGCCCAACCTCGCGCATGATGCGATTGACGATGCCGCGTGCCGGCCTACCGGTGAAGACATTGGTCAGCGCGGTGTGGTCGTCCTTCGCCGACTTCAGCGCTGCCTTGTGCGGCGCGGGCATCTTGGCCTCGGGACAGAACAGATAGGCGGTGCCGACCTGCACCGCAGACGCCCCAAGGGCAAAGGCTGCGACAATGCCGCGTGCATCTGCAATGCCGCCTGCGGCGATGACGGGAACGCGCACAGCGTCGACCACCTGCGGCACCAGCGCGAAGGTACCAGGCTGGTTGGCGACGTCGTCGGCCAGGAAGATGCCGCGATGGCCGCCTGCCTCCGCGCCCTGGGCGATGATGGCGTCGCAGCCCCTCGCCTCCAGCCAGACGGCCTCATCGGTGGTGGTCGCCGACGACAGCACTTTGGCTCCCGTCGCCTTGACTCTGTCCAACAGAGCTTCGTCCGGCAGGCCAAAATGGAAGCTCACCACCTCAGGTCGGAATTCCTCGACGATGGCGCAGAACTCGTCGTCGAACGGCGCACGTGCCGAGCGCGGCGCCGGCGCATTCGGATCGAGGCCGAGTTCGACATAATAGGGTTCGAGCAGCTTCTTCCAGCCCGCCTCGCGCGCTAGATCGTCCTTGGGCTGCTGGTGGCAGAAGAAATTGACGTTGATCGGGCGCGAGGTTCGCTGCCCTATGATGCCGAGTTCGGTTCGCGCCTTCTCGGGCGTCATCAGTGCACAAGGCAGGCCGCCGAGGCCACCGGCCTCGGACACCGCAATTACCATTTCGGAATCGACAGGCCCGGCCATCGGAGCTTGCAGGATTGGACGGTCGAGGCCCAGGAGATCAAGAATTCGACGATCGGGCCACATGGCAGCTTCCTTCCGTTGTCAGGGCATCAGCCCTGCTGGCGCTCCGCCCTCCGGGCAGCGATCTGCCGCATCGCCATGACGCGGCGGCGCCAAATTTCGGTGCGCATCGCCATTAGATGCAGAGTGAAGAACAGAAGGCTAAAGCCAAGCGCCATGGTCATCAGGGGCCAGAGCATGCTCGGGTCGATGGTCGAGCCGCCCATGCGGAACACCGACGCCGGCTGATGCAGCGTGTTCCACCATTCGACCGAAAACTTGATGATCGGGATGTTGATGAAGCCGACCAAAGTGATGACCGCAGCGGCGCGCGCCGAACGCGCGGGATCGTCGATCGCGCGGGTCAGCGCGATGATGCCGAGATACATGAGAAACAGCACGAAGACCGATGTCAGGCGCGCATCCCACACCCACCATGTTCCCCACATGGGTTTGCCCCAGATCGAACCGGTGAGCAAAGCCAAAGCCGTGAACACTGCACCTACCGGGGCGGCTGACTTCAACGCCACGTCGGCGAGCGGATGGCGCCAGACCAGCGTACCCAGCGCCGAGATCGCCATGACCGAATAGCACATCATCGCGAGCCAGGCGAAGGGCACGTGGATGTACATGATGCGGACGGTGATGCCCTGCTGGTAGTCGGCAGGCGCAGCGAAGGCGAGATAGAGGCCGACCGCCAGGACGACAGCGGAAGCCGCGGCGAGCCAGGGCACGACGCGGTCGACGAGGCCGATGAAGCGCGTCGGGTTGGCAAGATCGCTGAAACGCCAAGTCTGCGAGGTCGTCTGGGTCATGGACGCTAAATAACCGCCACAAGGGCGCTCCGCAATCTGTTCAGAAGTCGCGGTCCAATAGAAATAGGGCGCCTGCGATATCATCGAGGCGCCCTATTGCATTTCAATGAGCCTAGCGAACCGTCAGGCCGCAGCCTCGACATGCGTCACGCGACGGACTTCCTCGTCATTCAGCAACCCGCCGGCCCGCAGCAGCGAGGCAAAGCGGCCGTTGCGAGCCGAGAGTTCGGCAAAGCCACCCATCTCGACCACTTCGCCATGGTCCATGAACACGACCAGGTCGGCGTCGCGAACGGTGCTGAGGCGGTGGGCAATGATGAAGGTTGTACGACCATCACGCAGCATGTCGATAGCGTCCTTGACCCGGTTTTCGGTCTCGACGTCGAGCGCGCTGGTCGCCTCGTCGAGCACCAGGATCGGCGCGCTCTTGAGGATGGCGCGGGCGATGGCGATACGCTGGCGTTCGCCGCCCGACAGCGCGCCACCGCGCTCGCCGACCTTGGTGTCGTAACCTTCGCTCTTGGACAGGATGAAGTCCTGGGCCGCTGCGGCGTTGGCCGCGGCATGGACTTCCTCGTTGGTGGCGCTCGAGCGGCCGACGCGGATGTTGTCCTCAATCGAGCGGTTAAGCAGACCGGCGTCCTGGAAGACGGTGGCGATCGAATGGCGCAGCGATTTGCGGGTCACGGTGCGGGTATCGATGCCATCGATCAGGATGCGACCCTGCTCGGGCGTGTAGACACGCTGCAGCAGGTTGATGAGCGTGGTCTTGCCCGCGCCCGTCGGGCCGACGATGGCGACCGTCTGGCCGGCGCGGACCTCGAAGGAGACATCGCGTACGCCCTGCCCCGAATTCGGGAACTCGAAGTTGACGTTCTCGAAGCGGACATGGCCGGTGACGTTTTCCAGTTCGCGCAGGCCATCGGGTTCGCGATGATCGGCAGCGGAATCTTCGAGGCGATAGAACTCCTCCAGCTTCGAGCGTGCGTCGAAGATCTGATTGACGAAGTTCGACACCTGGTCGAGGCGGCTGATGAGCAGCGAGGCGAAGCCGGTGAAGGCAACGATATCTCCGATGCGCAGTTGGCCATGGGTCACCAGATAGGCGCCGATGAGCAGCACTACCATCATCGAGATCGTCGAGGCGAGCCTGTGCATGGCGGATGCCAGCGCCCACCAGTCGAGAACAGGGTTCTGGGCCGTGATCAGGTTGTGCACGTAGCCACGCAACGCCTCGGTTTCCTGGCCGACGCGGTTGTAGCTCTGCAGCACGGCGACGTTGCTGACCGAATCCGAGACGTGGGAGAAGACCTTGTGATGGTGGCGCTCGACGGTCGCCTGCCCCTCTTTGGTCTTGCGCATGACCACGCGGCCGATGACGATGTAGAGCACGCCCAGCGCAATCAGCACCAGCGTCATGCGAACATCCAGCGAGAAGGCCGTCGGCACGAGCAGCGTCAGCGCCACGGCGGTCGCCAGGTGCGTGCGCATGAATTCGAGCCAGAGCGTGAACAGCGAGTCGACCGCGCGCAGCAGCGTGTGCAGCGAATGCGAGGTGCCGCGTTGCTGGTGCCAGGCGAGCGGCATGGTGACGACGCGCTCGAAGGACTGGCAGAGCACCTCGCCGCGACGCTTGTGGGCCAGGCGGTCGGCGCCGCGGGCCACGAGCACGAAGGCGACGATGTTGAACGCGCCAAAGCTCGCCCACAGCGCCATCGTCGGAATGACCTCAGTCTTTCCAGCAATGGCGTCGATGATACGCCCGAACAGAATTGGCTCAGCGATAGTAACGACCGCCAACACAACGTTGGCGGCGCAGATCAAGCCTACCTTCTTGCCATCGGCGGCAAGGTAGCGGAGGGCTCTCCAATAAACCTCAAGCAACGACACTTTGGTACCCCTTGAGTCCCGTCCGTCCCTTTATTGTGCACTGCACAATTGGCCGATAGATAGCGACCGCTTGTCCGCAAGACAATGCGCTCATAGCCGTTGAGTTCAAAAATTTCGAACAAAACATTTCAACGACCGGTAATCTGGTGTGATGCGATAAAGAATTGAGAACTAACGAAAAAAGCCATCGTTGCGGCGAAATGATGACAAAGCTGCGCGGTTTTTGTCGCAGCCCGCTCCGGCTATGCCGGAATACGGACCACGACTTCGACCTCACCGCTATCGCGCAAGACAAAGGAAGCATCCTTGCTCTTGACGCCGTCGATCTCAACTTTCGCAGACTTTGCGGCTTTGTCCCTCACTACCCGCAACCTATAGACTGCACCATCCATCCGAAGTGTCGCGGCATAGCCTTCCCAGTGTTTCGGGATGGCGGGTGAAACGACAATCCGGTTACCCCGGCGCGAAATGCCGAGAATACTTTCAACCGCCGCCCGATAGAGCCAACCGGCCGACCCTGTGTACCAGGTCCAGCCGCCGCGCCCTGCCTTGCCATCCTCGGCATAGACGTCAGCGGCGACCACATAGGGCTCGACCCGGTAGGTCTCGGCAGACTTCTCGTCCAGCGCATGGTTGACCGGGTTCAGCATCGAGAAGCAGCGATAGGCTTCGTCGACGAGCCCCATCTCGGCAAGTGCGATGACAAACCACGTCGCGGCATGGGTGTACTGGCCGCCATTTTCACGTACGCCGGGCGGATAGGCCTTGATGTAGCCGGGATCCTTCTCGGTCCTGGAGAAAGGCGGCGAGAACAGCTTGATGAGGCCATGCTCTTCGTCGACCAGCATTTCGGTCGCCTGAGCCATCGCCGTGCGCGAACGAGCCGGATCGCCGTCACCCGACAGCACGCTCCAGGACTGCGCGATCGAGTCGATCTTGCACTCCTCCGAACTGCGTGACCCGAGTGGCGTGCCGTCATCGAAGCTGCCGCGGCGATACCACTCGCCGTCCCAGGCAGCATTCTCCAGCGCCTTCTTCAGGGCACCGGCATGTTTGTCCCAGGCGTTGGCGCGCTTGCTGTCGCCTTCAGCCTTGGCCAGCGGCACGAAGTCGTTCAGCGCCCTCAGCAGGAACCAGCCGAGCCAGACGCTGTCGCCCTTGCCGCCTTCGCCGACACGGTTCATGCCGTCGTTCCAGTCGCCGCCAAGGATCAGCGGCAGGCCGTTCTTGGCGGTCCGCTTGACGGCGAGGTCGAGCGCGCGGGCGCAATGCTCGTAGAGCGAAGCCTTCTTCTTCGACGCCTCCGGCGTGAAGAAGGCGTCGTGCTCGTCGGGATTGAGCGCCTGTCCCTCGATGAAGGGCAATTGCTCTGCGAGCAACGCGGCATCGCCTGTAACCGCGACATAGCGGGCTGCAGCATAAGCGAGCCAGACGACGTCGTCGGAAATCATGGTGCGGACGCCGGCACCGGTGCGCGGCAGCCACCAATGCTGAACGTCACCCTCGGGGAACTGGCGTCCGGCCGCGTTCAGGATCTGCTCGCGGGCAAGGCTGGCATCGTGCATCAGCAGCGCCAACGTGTCCTGCAACTGGTCGCGGAAACCGAAGGCACCGCTCGCCTGATAGAAGGCCGAACGTGCGCGGATGCGGCAGGCCAGGCTCTGGTAAGGCAGCCAGTTGTTGACCATGGCGTCGAGCGCCTTGTCGGGCGTGTCGACCTCGATGGTGCCAAGGAAGTCGCGCCAGTCGCGCTCATTGTCGGCCAGCCGCTGGTCGAAGCCGACCTTCAGGTGGTGGGCAACGAGCTTGCTTGCCTCCTCGTCCGACCCGGCATCGCCAAGCAGCCAGAGCAGCGACACCGAGCCGCCGGCCGGCACTTCGATATCGCGGGCCATGGCAGCGCAAGGATCGAGGCCAGCCTCGACACGGCCGGTAAGCTCCGCGCCGAGCATAACAGCACGCGGCGCCTCGATGGAGCCAGTAGTGCCGATGAACTCATGGCGGTCAGAGGTGACGGAACTCGTCTTGCCGTCGGTGGCCATGAAGGCGACGCGCTCGCCGAAGTCGAGCCCATATGTGTTGCGGGCAAGAAGAGCCCCGGTTGCAGCATCAATGGACGAAACGATGTTCGGCGCGGTCTTCGCCCTGCTGTTGCCGAGCACCCACTCGACATAGCCATAGACCCTGAGCTTGACAGGAACCGCACCGGAATTCTCGATGCGGAGCCTGGAAATCCTGACCGGATCGGCCGGATCGACCAGATGGGTCAGCTCGGTCGCCAACGTGCCGCGCTTCGACTTGAAGGTCGAGAAGCCCTGGCCGTGGCGCGCCTCGTAGGTGGCGCCGGCCTCACGGACGACGGATGCGATCGGCGAGTGGACCCGGCCCGTGGCACGATCAAAGATGTAGATCGCCTCCCCCGGACGGTTGGTGACCGGATCGTTGGTCCACGGCGTCAGCTGGTAGTCGCGGCTGTTGCGGCTCCAGGTGAAGGTGGCGCCTTCGGCCGAACTGTGGAAGCCGAAGCCGGAATTGGCGACGACGTTGATCCAGGGCTGCGGCGTTGCACGCGTTCCGTTCAGGTGCACGACATATTCGCGGCCACCGGCATCGAAGCCGCCGAAACCGTTCCAGAAGGCAAGGCCTTCGCCGCTGTTCTTGCGGGCACTGCGAGACGGCGACGTCTGCAACAGGGCCGGTGCCTGCCGTTCGGATGTCTGTGCGGCATTGAGCGCATCCCGCGCCTGAAGGCCCGCAGCCTCGGCACGCTCGATCTGGTCGAAGATCGTGCCATTCCGGGTATGCAGACAGACGCGCGAAACAGCCAGCAGCGTGCGGTAGGAGTTTTCGTCCATCAGATCGCGACGCACGGCAAAGATGTGCTGGCGCGGTCCGAGCTCCTTGCCGCGCAGGCGGCTGTTCTCGCACAGATGCTCGATGGCCTGCTGCAGGTCCTGGACATAGGACGAGGCCTGCTCGTTGACGATGACGAGATCGGCAACGAGCCCACGGGCACGCATGTATTCCTGGAAGCGCAGCGCCTGGGCGACGATTTCGATGTCGGCGATATCGCCAATCCTGATCGCCAGGATCGGGAAATCGCCCGAGATCGCCATCGGCCAGAGCGCCGACTGGCGGCCGAGGCCGGTGGCAATGGCCTCCGCCGAAACACGCAGGAACGGATCGGGATAGATCAGGTAGCGCGCGAGCTTCTGGACATTGGCGGCGTCGGTAAGATTGAGCCCGAGATGACGCGTCTGCACCTGCGAACGCGTCCACGACAGCATCGCCTGGCGTGGGAAGCCCTCGGGGTGGTCGAGCTTGGCCATCGTCTCCTCGACCTCCTCGCGGGTCGAGCCGACGATGGTCCAGAAGGTCAGCGATACCTTCTTGTTGGCCGGCACGCGGACGCGGCGGCGCAGGGCGGCAATCGGGTCGAGAGTGAAGCCGGCGCTGCCCGAAAGCTTGGCGCCCGGATCGAAGGCAGCGGGATCAACTATCGTGCGGCCGCGGCCGATGAAGGCACGACGGTCTGTTTCAGCCTCCGTGTCGCGGGCAAGGCCCGACTGGTCGGTGATGAAATGCGCCGCTACCACCGTCGGCTCGTTGGCCGTGCGCGTCCTGCGATTGGCCAGGATAGCGCTGCCGTTGTGGGTGATCTCCGTTTCGACGAACATCTTCGAGAAGGCCGGATGGGCGTTGTCATTGGCCTCCGGCGCCAGCGCCAGTTCGGCAAAGGACGTCACCTCGATGTGGCGATCGACAGCCGCATCATTCCAGATGACGAGGCGGCGTGCCTCGCCATTGCCTTCGGAGACGACGATGCACTCGACCTCGCTGCGCAGCGTGCCCACGGTCTTGATGAAGTTGGCCTTGTCGTCGCAGAACACCGTCTGCACCTGTTCGCCGGTCGCCCGCTTGGGCTCGGCAGTTGCCGACCACCAGTCACCAGTCTCGGTGTCGCGCAAGAACAGGTAACTGCCGAGACGGTCCTCGGTGGGGTCCGGCTGCCAGCGGGTGATGGCCATGTCATTCCATCGGCTGTAGCCGGAGCCGGTGGCCGTCACCATCACCGAATAACGGCCATTGGACATCAGGTTGGTGGCCCGCAGCGCCCGCATCGGGTTGAGCACCACGCGGGTGTCGGCGCTATGGTCGGCTGTCTCGTCCTTGGTGTGTTCATCGACCTCGGTACGCACGGTGGCGACAGGAATGTCGCGCGGCGCCTTCTCCTGCAGCAGCAGCTCCGCCGCCTCGATCACCTGATCGCTGTGGAAGCGGTCGCGCATGCGGCCTTCGAAGATGACGTTGGCGATCGAGACGATCGACATGCCCTGGTGGTGGGCCATGTAGTTGTAGACCACGGCATGGTCGGTACCTTCGGGCACGCGCTGCGGCGTGTAGTCGACGGCATCGTAATAGCCATAGCGCCCGAGCGCACCGAGCTTGCGCAGACGGCGCAGGTTCGCGGTCGCCTCGTCAGGCATGAACTGAGCGGCAAGCACGGTTGCGTAGGGTGCGATAACCGTGTTCTGACCAAGGCCACGCTTGAGGCCGAGGCCGGGCACGCCGAAGTTGGTGTACTGATAGGTCAGCTCGCGGTCGCGGCCGTTATAGGCGGCCTCGGAGATACCCCACGGAATGCCCTTCGAACGGCCGTACTGGATCTGGCGGCGGATGACGAGCTTGTTGGTCTGGTTGAGGATGCCGCCCTGCGGCTCCTTCATGACCAGGGGCGGCATCAGATACTCGAACATCGAGCCCGACCACGACATCAGCGCGCCCTGGAAGCCGATCTCGACGATCGGGCGGCCAAGCCGGAACCAATGCTCGGTCGGCACGTCGCCCTTGGCGATGGCGAACAGGCTGGTCAGGCGCGCCTCGGAGGCGAGCAGGTCGTAGCAGCTTTCGTCGAGCTGATGTTCCTCGACCCGGTAGCCGATGGACAGGAGCTTGCGCTCGTTGCGCATCAGGAACGAGAAGTTCATTTCGAACGCGTATTTGCGGGCGCGCTCGCGCAGCTCGAGCAGCTTGGCGCGCAGCGACGCAACCGTCTGGTCGTCGGTATGGGCGTCGTGGACATGCGCCTCACAGGTCGATTCCAGCGTCCTCGACCAATCGGCAAGCACCTCGCTCTTGGTCGACGAAGCCTCGGTGTGAATCGCGCCGGCAAGCTTGCGGATTTCGCCAGACAGCACCGCCAGATTGATGGTGCGGATCGACGCCATCTCGGGTGCTGCCTTGATGGTTTCCACCGCGCGGCGCATGCCGTCGATGCGGTCGACGAGGCGCTGGCGCAACGGCCTCAGCTGCCTGCGGTCGTCCGGCAGTTCGGCGACGCTTTCCTCGATGATCGAGACGATGTCGAGAATGCCCTCGAAATCGCCCTGGAGATGGACCGAAGGCGCTTCCGCCCATTCGGCGCAGGCTGCAGCGACGGCCACCAGATGGCCGGCAAGGTTGCCGCTGTCGACGCTCGACACATAAAGCGGATAGAGCGGCCGCGTGTTGGTCGTGTCGTACCAGTTGTAGAGATGGCCGCGATAACGCTCCATCTTCTCGATGGTCGACATCGTCGCATCGATGCGCGACACCGCATCGTTCAGGCTGATCCAGCCGAAATCGCGGGCAGACACCACCGACAGCAGATAGACGCCGATGTTGGTCGGCGACGTCCGCGTGGCAACCACACCGGTCGGGTTTTCCTGGAAGTTGTCCGGCGGCAGGTGGTTCTGTTCAGCTGTGACGAAGGTTTCAAAATAATGCCAGGTGCGACGGGCGACCGTGCGCAGCGTATGCACGTCCCACGGCGCGACATGCAGCCGGTCCTCGGTCTCGGCCGAGCGGCTGATCAGGCAGGCAAAGGCAGGCGAACCGGCCCAGAAGATGGCAAAGGCGAATGCCACGAAAGCACCGGTCGAGTCTGCCATAACAGGCAGTACCAAGCCGACGGCTGCGATGATCACCGCGCCATACATCATGCGGTAGTAGGCGGAGAGATCGTTGCCGCCCGATTTGTGGGCCTGCGAGGCGGTACGCCATTCCAACAGATTCTTGCGGCTGACGAACAGGCGATAGAGCGTGCGGATGATGGCATCGCCCATCATCCAGGCGAGATGGGCCATCAGCACGACCTTCAGCGCCACCATGGCAGTGCCGAAGGCAAGGTCGCGGCCAAGCGCACTGAAGTGGCCGCGGGCCGTGGCCTCGCGGTTCTTCGGCAGGATGGCGTCGATGATGTCGAAAGTCGGCGCCATGAACAGGCTGAGAATGAGCAATGCCTGCCACTGGGCGGCTTGCGTGAAGGGCAGCACGGTCCAGCCGGCAATTGCCGCCATGACCCAGAAGATCGGGGTCAGCGATCGCCGGAGATTGTCGACCATCTTCCAGCGCGACAGCGCCGGCACGCCCGACTTGGGATCAAGGATGAAGCCGAGCAGCTGCCAGTCGCCGCGGGCCCAGCGATGCTGACGCGACGCATCGACCGAATAGCGGGTCGGATAATCCTCGACCACCTCGACGTCGGTCACCAGGGCCGAACGGGCGAGCGCACCTTCGAGCAGGTCGTGGCTAAGCACGGTGTTCTCGGCGATGCGGCCCTTGAGGGCGGCCTCCATGGCGTCGACGTGGTAGAGTCCCTTGCCGGTGAAGGTGCCCTCGCCGAAGACGTCCTGGTAGAGGTCAGACACGGCGAAGACGTAAGGATCGAGGCCACGATTGGCCGAGAAGACGCGCTGGAAGAAAGAAGCTTCGTCGCCCGTCGTCAGCGACGGCGTTACGCGCGGCTGCAAAATGGCGTAACCAGCCGTGACGAGGCGCTTTTCGGCGTCGAATTCGGGGCGGTTGAGCGGGTGGCACAACTTGCCGACGAGCTTGGTGACGACACCACGGGTCATGCGGGTGTCGGCGTCCAGCGTCATCACATGAACGACGTTTTCCGGCAGCGGCACGTCGGTCGGCATGAAGGTGGTGTCACCGTCGCCGCGGAGCAGCAGATTGAGTTCGTGCAACTTGCCGCGCTTACGCTCCCAGCCCATCCAGCAGCCCTGGGCCGGATTGTAGAGGCGGCGGCGGTGCAGCAGGTAGAAGCGCGGCGAGCCATCCTTGGGATAGCGCTGGTTGAGGCGGCCGATCTCGCGGCGGGCATATTCATAGATCTCACGGTCGCCGCTCGCCAGTTCGGCCTGGCTGTCCGGCCAGTCGGAGAGGAGCGCGAAGTAGATCTCGCCCGACATATTGGCGAGGTGATGCACTTCGAGATTGCGGATGTTCTCGTCGACATCGTCGCGCGAGCCAATCAGCGACGGCACGACGACCAGCGTGCGGGCCTCGACCGGCACGCCATCCTTGAACTCGTAGCCGATCAGGCGGGTCGGCTCGAGGAACTTGAGCACGATGGTGTTGAAGAAGGCCAGCGCGCCTTCGCTCGCCGGCACCGAAAACAGGACCAGCAGGAGAATGATCGCAGGCGTCGTCACGCTCGGCAAACCGAGCGCTGCCAAAGCGTTGCCGGCCAGGAACAGCAATAGCACCGTCAGCGCAAAGACCGGAACGACGATACCGAGCCAGTTGGTCTTGCGGAAGGCGCGGTTGACGATGCGGCCGAAGGTCGGGCGATAGCCGATAGCCTGTTCCAGTTCCGGCCGGCGCGGGCCAACCAGGAAGAAGCCGACATCAGAGCAATCCTTCTGCAGCCCGCGCTCCTCGGCGGGCGCGGGCTCGCCGACATCGGAGAATTCGGTGGCGCGCTCGGCGACCTGATACTCGGAAAGCCTGGAATGGCGGGCGAGATCCTCGATTGCCGTGCGGTACTGGTCGCGCGAGGCGAAATCGAGCTCGGCATAGTTGGTGCGCTCGCGCAGCAGCGCGTCGACACGGCTGACGTCCTCGAACCAGACGGTCCAGTCCTGGTCGTTGATCAGGCGCAGGCCACGGATGATGTTGCCGGTGGTGACGTTGCCGCTCGACAGCGTCTGGTGCTCGCCGATGATGATTTCTTCGGCGTCGCTGCCCGACTTCTCGAGCTCGTTCTCGAGCCAGGTCAGGGCCTTGCCGGCGTTCTGCGAACCGTCGCGCAGGCGGTAGAGCAGCTGCGTGGCGAAGGTCGTGTCACGGGCATGCGCCGCATAGGCGCGCAGCACCGCCAGATCGTCCGCGTCCTGTAGCCCCTGCAGGCGATCGGCGACCTCGTTGGCGATAGCGCGCATGTCGCGGGCACGGTTGACCCGCACGGCGATGCGGCGGAGATTTTCGATCAGCACAAAGCGCAGCAGCGACGGCAACGCCCAGAGTTCGCCGATGTGCAGCGGCTCGACCGACTGGTAGCCCTCGACGATGGCCTTGAACATCTGGGCCGAAACGGTGCTGTCGGAATGGGCCACATACACCCACGCGATAGCGAGTGCGCGCGGCACCGACTGGCCGGGTGCGATCTCCATTGTCGGCAATTCGCGATAGAACCGCTTCGGCAGGTCACGCTTGACCTGATAGATCGTCTCTTCGACCAGATAGTTGTTGTCGAGCAGCCATTGCGCTGCCGGTGTGATCGGCTCGCCCCTGCCCTGCGCCGCGTTGGTGTCGCGATACACCTTGAGAATGTTCTTGGCGCTCTCGCGGATGCGGGCGTGGAAATCGAATAGGTCGAGACCGAGATAGGATTTGAGTTCCTTCCGGGCCAGGCTTTCGCCCGCGGCCCGCATCCGGTCCTCGTGAAGCACGGTCGCCCGGATAGGCTGTTCCGCTACCGGCGGAAAGCTCGGCGCTGCGTCTGTAATCCGGCGTGGGTCGGTCTGAATATTCATTTACAGCATTTCCGTTTTACAGAAAGTCCGCGCCGCCTTCCGGCGTCGCGGACCTGCCGCATAAACCGTTTCAAACAAGAATTGGTTGCATAGCAACACAACTGGTCGAAGGATCGCTCTTGCACTGCGATTAAGTGAAAATATGGCGTCGCCGTCACCCTCGATGCCACGCGCCTCATAACAGTGCCGAGCGAAAATCGGAACGGAAGGATTCAGGCTTTTTCGTGTTCTTAAGCTGAATTCTGACCGTATTTCAGGCAGTGCCCGGAAAAGGGCACAAGCAGGCCTGTTAAGGCCCCGATTCCTCCCTCCGATGCATTACGTCGTGCGTGGCAAAACGGTGTAGACACGAACCACGAAGGCATGGAATTCCGCCATGAAATTCTTGAGGAATTCGGCCGTGTCGTCGTTCGTGACCTCGCCGTCGTCGGTGATCAGGCCGGGCTTGAACTGGATGTAAGCCTCGGGCGCATTCATCTGCGGTGAATTGCAGAAACTAAGCACGCTGCGCAGGCTCTGCTGGGCAACCGCCGTGCCGATGGAGCCGGGCGATGTGCCGATCACTGCGGAGGGCTTCCGGGTGAAGGAATTGGTGCCATAGGGACGGCTCGCCCAGTCGATGGCGTTCTTCAATCCACCGGGAATGGAGCGGTTGTATTCCGGCGTCACGAACAGGATGGCGTCGACACCGGCAAGCGCCTTCTTGAAAGCACGTGCGGGCGGCGGGAAGTCTGCATCATAGTCGTAGCTGTAGAGCGGCAGATCGCGAAACGAAATCTCGTCCATCTCCAGCCCAGCGGGCGCCAGCCTGACAAGCGCCTTTGCGAGCTTGCGGTTGATCGAGCCGGCGGCAAGGCTGCCGATGAAATAGCCGACCTTGTAGGTATCCATGGCACATTCTCCACTTCGCCACACGTCAAGGACGCGGAGCCGACCTACCCTCCCCTACGGTAGATAGTTGGCCAGTTCCGCGCCGATGTCACGACGATTCTGAGAATGCCCGGGCTAGGCGCCGACGAGTTCGACGACGAGCAACGTCACCGGCTGCAAGGGCTCGATCTCGATGGATGCAGGGCCGGTTTCAACAAGGACAGCATCGTGGGCCTCGACCAGGGTGCTCGCGCCCGCCTGCCCGACGCGGCCCGAGCCAGAAACCAAGAAAACGAGGCCGGTACCAGCCGGCAATTCGAGCTTGCCCGGCACCGCGAAGGTCTTGCAGGTGACGGAGTGGCTGAAACGCCCGCGCCGGGTCATCACGTTGAAGTCGAGCACCGCGCCCCCGATCAGTTCGGCCGCGGTGGCGACGTCGCCGGGGAATGCGTAAGGCCCGGTCTCGGATGAGAGAACACGGTTCTCGGTGCCTTCGACCGCGAGCCGCATCGTACCTTCAAGCACGGTCAATGTCCGGTCGATGCCGGCAAAGACGGAAAACGGTCCGCCGCTCGCCACCTGCGCCATCGAAATGCGCCAGTCGAAGGCGCCGAGCCCGGCCTCGGGCGGCCAGGCCATGATCTCGGTGGTCACGCCGCCACCGTTCTTCCATGGCATGGGGCGGCAGTCGGCGTGACGGATGATGCGCATGATCAGCCCAGTAAGGTTAGCCCAGGATTCCAGGCAGGTTGAGGCCCTTATCCTTGGCGCAGTCGACGGCGATGTCGTAGCCAGCGTCCGCATGGCGCATGACGCCGGTCGCCGGATCGTTCCACAACACGCGCTCCAGGCGGCGGGCGGCATCTTCGGTGCCGTCGGCACAGATGACCACGCCCGAATGCTGAGAAAAGCCCATACCGACACCGCCGCCATGGTGCAGCGACACCCAAGTGGCGCCCGATGCGGTGTTGAGCAGGGCGTTGAGCAGTGGCCAATCGGACACGGCGTCCGAGCCGTCCTTCATCGCCTCGGTCTCGCGGTTCGGCGATGCCACCGAGCCGGAGTCGAGATGGTCGCGGCCGATGACGACGGGCGCCTTGAGTTCGCCCTTGGCCACCATTTCATTGAAGGCGAGGCCGAGGCGGTGGCGATCGCCGAGACCGACCCAGCAGATACGCGCCGGGAGGCCCTGGAAATGGATGCGCTTGGCAGCCATGTCGAGCCAGTTGTGCAGGTGCGTGTTGCCGGGAGTGAGTTCCTTCACCTTGGCGTCGGTCTTGTAAATATCCTCGGGATCGCCGGAGAGGGCCGCCCAGCGGAACGGGCCGATGCCGCGGCAGAACAGTGGGCGGATATAGGCCGGCACGAAGCCGGGGAAATCGAATGCGTTCTCCACGCCCTCTTCCAGCGCCATCTGGCGGATGTTGTTGCCGTAGTCGACGGTGGGGATACCCATGTTGTAGAAGTCGAGCATCGCCTTGACGTGGATCGCCATCGACGCGCGCGCAGCTTTCGCCACCGCCTGGGGATCGCGCTGGCGCTTGTCTTCCCATTCGGCAACCGTCCAGCCCTGCGGCAGGTAGCCGTTGACAGGGTCGTGCGCCGACGTCTGGTCGGTCACGGCATCCGGCTTGACGCCACGCTTGACGAGTTCGGGGAACACGTCGGCGGCATTGCCGAGCAGAGCTACCGAAATCGCCTTCTTTTCCTTGCAGGCCTTGTCGATGATGGCGAGCGCATCGTCGAGGTCCTTGGCCTGCACGTCGACATAGCCGGTCTTGAGGCGCATCTCGATGCGGCTCGGCTGGCATTCGACGGCGAGGCAGGAGGCACCGGCCATGGTGGCTGCCAGCGGCTGGGCGCCGCCCATGCCGCCGAGGCCGGCGGTCAGGATCCAGCGGCCGGCAAGATCGCCGCCGAAATGCTGGCGGCCCATCTCGACGAAGGTCTCGTATGTGCCCTGAACGATGCCCTGGCTGCCGATATAGATCCAAGAGCCGGCGGTCATCTGGCCGTACATCATCAGGCCCTTCTTATCGAGGGCATTGAAGTGGTCCCAGTTGGCCCAGTGGGGAACCAGGTTGGAGTTGGCGAGCAGGACGCGCGGCGCATCCTTGTGGGTGCGGAACACGCCGACCGGTTTGCCGGACTGGATCAGCAGCGTCTCGTCAGCCTCGAGCTGGCGAAGCGCAGCGACGATGCGGTCGAAGCTCTCCCAATCACGCGCGGCGCGGCCGATGCCGCCATAGACGACGAGTTGGCTCGGCTTTTCCGCGACCATCGGGTCGAGGTTGTTCATCAGCATGCGCAGCGGCGCTTCGGTGAGCCAGCTCTTGGCCGACAATTCCGTGCCGGTGGCGGCGCGGATGACGCGGGCATTGTCGATGCGGGAATGTTGGGTCATGCGAAAACCTCCCTAGCGGTGTCGGCTGCCCGCCCAGGCGAGCGCGGTTTTGAGGATGTCTGTGAGGATGGCGCGGGTCGGCGCTGCAAAATCGGCGTCGTAGCGCACCGGCCAGTTCGACAGCTCGCCCTTGCCTTCCGGCTCGAGCAGGTAGCCGCGATTGGCGATTTCCATCTGGAGCCCATGGACGCCATCGGCCGGACGGCCGTAGCGGCGGGTGATCCAGCCGCCCTTGAAGCGGCCGTTGACCACCCAGGGCCTCTCGCTTGCAGCAATGATCGCCGCAACCTTGTCCTGCAGCTCCAGATCGGTGCTGTTGCCGTCGTTGGTGCCCAGGTTGAACACCGGCAGCCGACCTTCGAACAGGAACGGCAGAACCGAACGGATCGAGTGGCAATCATAGATCACGACGGTCGGATGCATGGCTCGCAACCGCTTGATTTCGGCCTGGAGCGCGGCGTGATAGGGATCGTAGTAGCGCGCACGGCGCTCGACGATCTCAGCTTCGTCCGGCTCCTGCCCCGGCTTGTAGAGCGGATCATTGTCGAAGGTCGTTGTCGGGCACAGCCCCGTGGTGTTCTGGCCCGGATAGAGCGTCACGCCAGAGGGGTCGCGATTGACGTCGATAACCGAACGCGAGATCGTAGTCCGCACCATGGTCGCACCAAGATCGGCAGCGAAAGCGTAAAGCTGCTCGATCCACCAGTCGGTATCGCGCCGCGCAAGCCAGGGCGAGACGAAACGGTCGTCCAGCCCAGCAAGCTCGGTGCCGGTGTGCGGCAGGCTCACCAGCAATGGCGCGTCGCCGCGCTTGACTGTCAGCCAGTCGGTCATGCCTGTGCTCCCGAAATCTGCGGCAGGCCGACGCCTGCGGCCGCCCCGACAATCGCACCGCCACGCACCATGGCGATGGCCTTCTCCATGTCGGGATGGAAATGGCGGTCGTCATCGAGATACGGTACCTGCGCCCGCACCAGCTTGCGCACGGCTTCGAGCGCGTCGCTCGAAGCCAGCGGAGCATGGAAATCGCAGCCCTGCGCTGCCGCCAGAAGCTCGATGCCGAGCACGCCATTGGCATTCTCGATCATCTGCAACAGCCGGCGGGCGCCATGGGCGGCCATGGAGACGTGATCTTCCTGGTTGGCCGAGGTCGGGATGGAATCGACCGATGCCGGATAGGCCCGCTGCTTGTTCTCGGACACAAGCGCTGCAGCGGTGACCTGCGGGATCATGAAGCCGGAGTTGAGCCCGGGCTTGGGTGTCAGGAACGCCGGCATGCCCGACAGTGCCGGATCGACCAGCATGGCGATGCGGCGTTCGGACAGCGAGCCGATTTCGCAGACGGCAAGTGCAATCATGTCCGCGGCGAAGGCGACCGGCTCGGCATGGAAGTTGCCACCCGAAAGCGCGGTACCGTCCTCGGCAAAGATCAGCGGATTGTCGGTGACGCCGTTAGCTTCGGTGGCGAGCGTGTCGGCCGCCTTGCGCAGCACGTCGAGGGCCGCACCCATCACCTGGGGCTGGCAGCGCAGGCAATAGGGATCCTGCACGCGCTCGTCGCCGACGCGGTGGCTCTCGCGAATGGCGCTGCCGACCATCAGGTTGCGTAGCGTGTCGGCGGTCTCGATCTGGCCGCGATGTTTGCGCAGCAGATGGATGCGCGGATCAAAGGGGGCGTCCGAGCCCTTGGCGGCGTCGGTCGACAGCGCGCCGGTGACAAGCGCCGACTGGTAGAGGTTTTCGGCCTCGAAAAGGCCGGCCAGTGCATAGGCGGTCGAGAACTGCGTGCCGTTGAGAAGGGCCAGGCCCTCCTTGGCGCCGAGCGTGATCTGCTCCAAGCCGTGGGTGACGAAGGCAACCTTGGCCGGCACGATGCCGTGCGGTGTGTGGCAATCGCCGACACCGATCATGGTCGCGGTCATGTGCGACAGCGGGGCCAGATCGCCCGAGGCGCCGACTGAGCCCTGGGCGGGCACGACAGGAATGACGTCGCGGGCCAGCATTGCCTGCAACAGGTCGATGGTTTCTTCACGCACGCCTGAGGCGCCCTGCGCCAGGCTGGCAAGTTTGAGAGCCATCATCAGGCGGGTGACCGCGACCGGCATCGCCTCGCCGACGCCAGCGGCGTGGCTGAGCACGATGTTGCGCTGGAGCGTTTCGAGATCGGCGGCCGGAATGCGGACGCTGGCGAGCTTGCCGAAGCCGGTGTTGATGCCGTAGACCGGCTCGCCCTTGGCGACGATCCTTGCCACCGTCTCGGCGCTGGCCCTGATCCTGGGGCGGCAGGACGGATCGAGTTCGGGTACAGCACCACGATAGATGGCGCGCCATTCGGCCAGCGTGGCGTTGCCGGGCTTGAGAACGAGCGTGGTCATTTTCCTCTCCAGATACGGGCATGGAGCGGGTTGAACCCCATGCGATAAACAAGTTCGGCCGGGCTCTCGATGTTCCAGATGGCGAGATCGGCCCATTTTCCTGTTTCGAGCGTGCCGGTCTCGGCGAGCAGCCCGAGCGCGCGGGCGGCTTCGCGGGTGATGCCGGCGATGCATTCCTCTACGGTCATGGCAAACAACGTCGCCGCCATGTTCATGGTCAAAAGCAGCGACGTCAGCGGCGACGTGCCGGGATTGTTGTCGGTGGCGACCGCCATTTTCACCCCGTGCCCGCGGAACAGGTCCACCGGCGGCTTTTTCGTCTCTCTGATGAAGTAGAAAGCGCCGGGCAGGATGACCGCAACTGTGCCTGACTTGGCCATGGCGACCGCACCCGCCTCATCGGTGTATTCGAGATGGTCGGCCGACAGCGCGCCATAGCTCGCCGCGAGTGCCGCGCCGCCGAGATTGGACAGCTGGTCGGCGTGCAGCTTGACCGGCAGGCCCTTGGCCTTGGCGGCATCGAAGACGCGGGCCATCTGGTCGGGCGAAAACGCGATGCCTTCGCAAAATCCGTCGACGGCATCGGCGAGCCCCTGAGAGACTATGGCATCCATCATCGGACCGGTGACAAGGTCGATGTAAGCGTCCTTGTTGCCACCGGCTTCGGCCGGCAGCGCATGGGCGCCGAGGAAGGTGGTGCGGACGGTGACCGGACGTTTGTCAGCCAGCTGGCGTGCAGCGCGCAGCGCCTTGGCTTCGTTGTCGATATCGAGGCCATAGCCCGATTTGATCTCGACCGTCGTCACGCCCTCGGCGATCAGAGCATCGAGACGCGGCAAGGTCTGGGCGATCAGATCGGCTTCCGAGGCACCGCGCAGCGCCTTGACGGAGGAGACGATGCCGCCTCCTGCCCGTGCCACTTCTTCATAGGTCGCACCTGCAAGGCGCATCTCGAATTCGTTGGCGCGGTTGCCAGCATGGACGAGATGGGTGTGGCAGTCGATCAGGCCCGGCGTGATCCAGCGACCCGCACAATCAATGATCTCGGCCCCCGCTTTCAACCCGGCCGGCATGTCCGCCTCCGACCCAGCGAAGACGATGCGCCCATCGCGAGCCATGATCGCGCCGTGTTCCACCTTGCCCAGATCCGGCACACCTTCGACAAGGGTCGCGAGCCGTGCATTGCGCCAGATCCTTGTCGTAGATCGCTCTCCAGCCATGATCTTTTTCATTTCCTCCAATTGAGATTATGTATATACATATCGAAACACGTTGCAAGTGGTATCGTGCGGGTCGCAAACAGGGTGAGGAAAAACGATGGCGACGATCTATGCCGAGCGGGCGCTGCTGGCGGATGGCTGGCGGGACAATGTGAGGCTCGGGATCGAGGGCGGGATGATCTCGTCCATCGAGCCGGACGCCGCCACCCAGCCTGGCGACGAGCGTCACGTGATCCTTGTTCCCGGCATGCCCAATTTGCACAGCCACGCCTTTCAGCGCGGAATGGCCGGCCTGGCCGAAATGCGCGGGCCGTCGGCGGACAGCTTCTGGTCCTGGCGTGAGGTGATGTACAAGTTCGCGCTGTCGATGACGCCTGAGCAGGTAGAGGCAGTGGCAGCGCAACTCTATGTCGAGATGCTGGAGGCGGGTTTCAGCCGCGTCGGCGAGTTCCACTACCTGCACCATGATCGCGACGGCAGTCCCTACGCCAACATCGCCGAGATGGCCGAGCGTATCGCCGCGGCGTCCGTGGAGACCGGCATCGGCCTGACGCTGCTGCCCGTGTTCTACGCCCATTCGAGCTTTGGCGGCGCGCCGGCCAATGCGGGACAACGCCGTTTCATCAACGATGCGAATCGCTTCGCCCAGCTTCTTGAGAAGGCCGGCGAAGCACTTGAAGCCGTCAATGGCGCCGTACTCGGCCTTGCCCCGCATAGTCTGCGCGCCGCAACACCAGAGGAACTGTCCGCCGTGACCGCGATGACATCAGGTCCAATCCACATCCACATCGCCGAGCAGGTCAAGGAAGTGGAGGACTGCATCGCCTGGTCGGGCGCGCGCCCAGTGGAATGGCTGCTCGCCAACGCCGATGTCGGCAGGCGCTGGTGCCTGATCCACGCCACCCACATGACCGAGGCGGAAACGATCGCCATGGCCCGCTCGGGTGCGGTGGCCGGTCTTTGCCCGATCACCGAGGCCAATCTCGGCGACGGCGTCTTTTCGGCACCGCTGTTTGCCGAACATGGCGGCAGGTTTGGCGTCGGCTCGGATTCGAATGTCGAGATCGGCGTCGGCGGCGAGCTACGCATGCTTGAATACTCGCAGCGCCTCGCCCACCGCGCCCGCAATGTGCTGGCCTCAGCCGGCCAGTCGACCGGCCGCGCGCTGTTCGACGCAGCACTCGCTGGTGGCGGCCGGGCACTGGGTGCAGGTCCCGCATGTATCGCCAAAGGCTCTGCGGCCGATCTGGTCTCGCTCGACGCCAGTCACCCGACGCTTGCCGGCAAAAGTGGCGACGCAATTCTCGACGCCTGGATCTTTGCCGGCGCAGGCAAGACGGACAGCGTGTGGGTCCGCGGGCGCAAGGTGGTCACTGGCGGCGCACATTTCCGCCGCGAGGCTATTGCGGCCAGGTTCCGCGCCGTGATGATTGAACTGACAGCGGGATAAGCAAAGGAGCTTCGGTGACTGATTCGACTGGCGATGCCGGGGGCTCTGAGAATGCGGCTGGCGGAGACGCCTCGCCGTCACTCTACCAGCGCATCCTCACCGACATCAGGGACCGCATCGTCTCTGGCGAATGGGAGCCGGGTTATCGCATTCCTTTCGAGCATGAGTTGACCGAAGAGTATGGCTGCTCGCGCATGACAGTGAACAAGGCGCTGTCGCAGCTGGCCAAGGCCGGGCTGATCGAGCGGCGCCGGCGCTCCGGCAGCTTCGTGCGCCGGCCGCAATCGCAGGCGGCGGTGCTCGAAATCCACGACATCCGCATCGAGGTCGAGGCGCTCGGCCTACCCTATCGCTATGAACTGATCGCCCAGACCCGGCGGCGCGCCAACACCACCGACCGCGAGCGGCTGGGCCTCGATGTGCAGGGCCAGGTCCTGGCGCTGCAATGCCTGCACTTCGCCGGCTCGCGACCTTTTTGCATGGAGGACCGGCTGATCAGCCTGTCGGCCGTGCCGGAGGCCGCGGAGGAAAAATTCGCGGAGGCAGCACCCGGGCCGTGGCTGATCGGCCGCGTGCCCTGGAGTTCGGCCGAGCATGTCATCCGCGCGACCGCTGCGGACACGGAAATCGCCGCCGAGCTCAACCTTAGCAACGGCTCTCCCTGTCTCGTCGTCGAACGCCGCACCTGGAGCGCTGAGCGCCCCGTCACGCATGTGCGTTTCACCTACCCGGCTAACGCGCACGCCGTCGTCGCCCGCTTCACCCCTTCAGACAGCTAAGCCCCAAAACAGAAACGCCGCGCATCCAAGGGATGCGCGGCGCTCGTTCGGCATGAAACCGAAAGCGATCGTCAGACAGCGGCCGTGACGATGATCTCGACCTTGTATTCAGGGCCGGCCAACTTGGCTTCGCCGGTGGCACGAGCAGGCGTGTTGCCCTGCGGCACCCAGCCATCCCAAACCGAGTTCATCTCGGCGAAGGTCGACATGTCGTCGAGCCAGATGATCGCCTGGAGGATCTTGGTCTTGTCGGTGCCGGCCTTGGCCAGCAGCGCGTCGATCTCGGCGAGGATCGCCTTGGTCTGCGCGGCAACGCTCTCGCCGGGGGCGCCGACCTGGCCAGCCAGGTACACGGTGCTGTTGTGGATGACGATCTGGCTCATGCGAGGGCCGACATCGATACGACGAACGCTCATGGTGGTCTCCTTCCGTTAAAGGTGCGCCTTCTTAGATTTTGCGCCCCCCTTGGCGCAAGGCCGCAAAGGCCGAATTCCATAGGCCAGCACGGTCGGTTGCGACCTTGGAAAGGAAATGCACCGCTTTGTCGCAGCGCTGCGTTGACTAATGTAATAACATCACATATCCAGAAGCGACTTCTACGACCGCTCCGGGACGAGCCGATGACCGACGCCCTGACATTCAAGGACCTGACGCTGGGCTACAACAGCCATCCGGCGGTCCACCATTTGACGGGCTCGATCAAGGTCGGTTCGCTGACTGCGGTGGTCGGCGCCAACGGCTCGGGCAAGTCCACGCTGATGAAGGGTATCGTCGGCGTGCTGAAGCCGATGGCCGGCAGCTGCACGCTGGCGCCCGGCAAGCGCATCGCCTATCTGCCGCAGCAATCGGAACTCGACCGCAGTTTCCCGGCCCGCGTCGTCGACCTGGTTTCGCTTGGCCTCTGGCCCATGCGCGGCCTGCTTGGACGCTACAACCGCGAGGACCGCGCTGCAGTGACCGAAGCGCTGATGGCAGTTGGCCTCGAAGGCTTCGACGCCCGACCGATCGACACCTTGTCCGGTGGCCAGTTGCAGCGGGCGCTGTTTGCCCGGGTGCTGGTGCAGGACGCCGACCTGATCCTGCTCGACGAACCGTTCAACGCCGTCGATGCCAAGACGGTGGGCGACCTCATCGCCCTCATCAAGCGCTGGCATGGCGAGAGCCGGACGGTGATGGTCGTCGCCCACGACCTCGAACTCGTCCGCGCCAACTTTCCCGATACGATGCTGCTCGCCCGCCGTCCGGTCGCCTGGGGCGACACGCAGGCAGCGCTGAGGCCTGAAAACCTCCTGAAAGCCCGGCGTTTCGATGAAGCCTGGCATGACGATGCGCCATGGTGCGAGCCCGATCACGGCCACTCGCATACTCATTCGCATGGCCATGACGACCATCATCATCATGAGCACGGCGAAGTCCACGACCATCCCGACCACGAATCCGGTCCACGGGCAGCCTGAGCATGTATGATTTCCTGATCGCTCCATTTGTCGAGTTCGGCTTCATGCAGCGCGCCCTGACAGGCTCGCTGATGCTGGCGCTGGGCGCCTGCCCGGTTGGCGTGTTCCTCATGCTGCGCCGCATGAGCCTGACCGGCGACGCCATGGCGCACGCCATCCTGCCGGGTGCCGCCGCAGGTTTCCTGCTCTATGGGCTGCAGATCGTGCCGATGACCATCGGTGGTCTGATCGCCGGCGTCATCGTGGCACTCGGCGCTGGTGCGGTGTCGCGCTTCACCGTGCAGCGCGAAGACGCCTCGATGGCGGCTTTCTACCTGATTTCGCTGGCGCTCGGCGTGCTCATCGTGTCGCTGCGCGGCTCGAGCGTCGACCTGATGCATGTGCTGTTCGGTACCGTTCTGGCGCTCAACGACGATGCATTGACGCTGATTGCCCTGATCTCAGGCATCACGTTGTTGACGCTTGCGATCTTCTGGCGCGCGCTGGTGGCAGAATGCCTCGACCCGCTGTTCCTGCGCTCGGTCAGCCGACTGGGCACGCCAGTGCATTTCATTTTCCTCGGTCTGGTCGTGCTCAATCTTGTCGGCGGCTTCCAGGCGCTCGGCACCTTGCTTTCGGTCGGCCTGATGATGCTGCCGGCCGCGGCTGCCCGCTTCTGGACCGCGCGCGTCGAGCCCATGTGCCTGCTCGCCTTCGGCTTCGGCGCCGTCTCGTCGGTCGCCGGCCTGCTGATCTCCTATCATGCCTCCCTACCCTCCGGCCCGGCCATCATCCTGTCGGCAGGTGCGATCTACCTGGCGTCCATCCTTTTCGGCACGCGCGGTGTCTTCAACACCAAGCTGCGCCGCCATCGTCACCGCACCGCCTGACCCCTTCATCCCCTCAACCAGGAGAACTTCATGCTCAGGAAGATTGGTTTCGCCTCCGCGATGAGCGTTATAACATTAAGCTCGATCTGGTCCGCTTCGGCATCGGCCGAGCCGATGAAGGTTGTGGCCAGCTTCTCGATCATCGGCGACTTCGCCCAAAATGTCGGCGGCGACCGCATCGAACTGACCACGCTGGTCGGCTCCGACGGCGACGCCCATGTCTACGAGCCCTCGCCTGCCGATGCCGTCAGCATGTCCAAGGCCAACGTCGTGCTGGTCAATGGCCTCAATTTCGAAGGCTTTCTCAAGCGGCTTGTCGAGGCGAGCGCCACCAAGGCGTCGGTCGTCGAACTGACCAAGGGCATCGAGCCACTGAAGATGCAGGAAGACGAGCATGGCCATGGCGAAGCCAGCGGCCACGGCCACGATCACGGCGAGTTCGATCCGCACGCCTTCCAGTCGATCAGCAATGCCAAGGTCTATGTGAAGAACATTGCCGATGCGTTCTGCGCGGCGGATGCCGCCGGCTGCGACACCTACAAGGCCAACGCCGAGGCCTACACTGCCAAGCTCGACGCCGAGGATGCCGAGGTCAAGGCTGCGGTGGCCTCAATCCCGGAGGAGAAGCGCACCATCATCACCTCGCATGACGCCTTCGGCTATTTCGAGCACGCCTATGGGCTGACCTTCCTGGCGCCCGAGGGCATTTCGACCGAGGCCGAGGCATCGGCCGCCGACGTCGCGGCCCTCATCAAGCAGGTGCGCGACGACAAGGCCTCGGCCATCTTCGTCGAGAACATCACCAATCCGCGCCTTGTTGAGCAGATCGCCGGCGAGACCGGCATCAAAGTCGGCGGCACGCTCTATTCGGACGCGCTGTCCAAGGCCGATGGCCCTGCGTCGACCTATATCGACATGATGAAGAACAACATCTCGACGATCAAAGCCGCCATTTCAGGCAGCTGACAGCGGAGCGATCACGCAATTACCTCGTGCTTTCAATCGGATAGCGCGAGGTCCAGCCAAACTGATTCAAGCAAGCGGACCGGCATCCGCCGGCTAGCAGCCTCACCCTGCCTCGACAAGCAGCAGGAAGTCGACGTTTTGCTTGACTTCAATCTGTTACGTAATAACATTTGGAGACTTTGATGAAGCATTTGCTTTCAGCCGCATCGGCCTTGTCCATCTTGGCTGCCGCATCACTCGCCCATGCCGAGGAGAAGACCGCCTGGCGCCTCTTCGTCTCGGACCAGGCGGCATCAGTGGTCCATGCTATCGACGCCCAGACGGGTGAGCGGCTCGCGAGCTTCGACACCAAGGCACCGGCCAGCCTCTACCGCAGCGACAGCGGCCGCACCGTGTTCGCCGTCCAAGGCAAGGGTGACACGGTCGCGGTGATCTCGAGCGGCATCGCCTTCGGAGACCATGGCGACCACGGCGACATCAGCGTCGAGGCCCCCAGGCTTCTCGACGTCAGCTTCGACGGCAAGAAGCCGTCGCATGTCGTCGACCACGGCGGCGACATCGCCTTGTTCTTCGACGGCGAAGGCAAAGTCCGCATCGTCGACGAGGCCAATGTGCTCGAAGGCAAGCCGGCCATCAGGGAAGTCGCAACCGCGGCCCCTCATCATGGCGTGGCCATCGCCATGGGCGACCACGTACTGGCGACCGAACCCAATTTCGAAAAGCCGGACGAACTGCCCGTCGGCATCACGGTGACCGACCGCTCGGGCGCCAAGGTGGGCGATATCAATACCTGCCCTGACCTGCACGGCGAAGCTTCTTCCGGAAATCTGATCGCCATCGCCTGCGCCAAGGGGCTGCTGATCGCAAGGGAACAAGCCGGCAAGCCGGCCATCGACTTCCTGCCCTATGATGCAACACTGCCTGCCGGCAAATCGACCACGCTGGTCGGCGGCCGCGGTCTTCAATACTTCCTCGGCAATTACGGGCCGAGCGCCGTCGTCTTGATCGATCCCAAGGCCAAGGAGGCGTTCCGGCTGATCGACCTGCCGACGCGTCGGGTGCACTTTGTCGTCGACCCGATCAGAGCGAAATATGCCTATGTCTTCACCGAAGACGGCAATCTGCAGCGCATCGACGTCGTCGCCGGCAAGATCGACGCCGCGCTCAAGCTGACCGAGCCCTACAGCATGGACGGTCACTGGAGCGAACCGCGCCCGCGAATTGCAGTTGCCGGCGACCGTATCATTGTCTCGGACCCGCTGAGGAGCGTCCTACACACCGTCGATGCCAGTACCTTCGAACGGACCGCCGATATTGCGGTCGAAGGCAAGCCGTTCAACCTCGTGGCTGTCGGCGGCTCCGGCGAAACCCATTGACCCCGTCGGGCCGGCGCAGGCCGGCCCGTCACTCCGGCGTGACTACCACCTGCAGGCGGTTGCCCTGCCGCACCGACAGTGGCAAGACTGGCGCCGACCTGCCGCGCCGCGGCCCAGTTTGTGAGGACTACAATGGAAATTCGCCAGATCACCGACGACTATTCGGTTTCGGGCCAGATCACCGCTGACGAAGTTGCCGCCATCAAGGCGGCCGGCTTCAAGAGCGTCATCTGCAATCGTCCCGACGACGAGCAACCCGGCCAGCCCTCGGCAGCCAGCATCCGTAATGCCGTCGAAGCCGCAGGCCTCGCCTTCCGCCACATCCCCGTTATCAGCGGCCAGATGACCGCCGACAACGTCACCGACATGGCCGGCGCGCTGGACGAGATGGAAGGCCCGGTCTTCGCCTATTGCCGCTCGGGTACCCGCTGCACCAATCTCTACATGGCGATCCAGCAAAGCCGAGGCTGAGCGCAAGCCTGAAAGGCGACTGGGAGCTAAAGCCCCAGTCGCTCGACTTCATCCTTGCGGAAGCCGAGATCGTAGTCGAGGAAGAATTCGTCCAGCTGCGGCGGAGCGACGGAGGTGCCCGACAGCATCGCATGCACCTGCCCGCGATGATGGATCTGGTGGATAAACAGATGCGCCAGCAGGTCACCGATACGCTCCGGGATTTGCCCGGCTTCGCCCCTGTCTGAAATCACGCGCCGGTCGAGATCGGCCTCCGTCAGCCGGTCGCAGAAGGCGACAAGCCTGCGATCGAATGCCAGCTGCGCCCCGGCAAGGGCCGATGCGTCTTCGAACGCGACGAAGCGGTCGAAGATCCTGCGCCCCTCGCCCGCCTCCTCGACCATGTCGAGATAATAAAGGTCAACCTCGAGGATGTGGTTCAGCGTTTCCTGGACCGAGGGAAAGAAGCTGGTGCGCGTGGCCGCGAACTCGCCGGGCTCGAGGGCCGTCACGGCGCGGTAGATGCGGTCGTTGGACCACAGATTGTTGCGTGCCATGCGGCGGAAATGATCTGACATGTCCATGGACCCGTCCCGGCTGCTTGCCTGCCTTACGGCAATGGCGGCTCGTAGCGACCGACCGACTGCTCGATGGCGCCGAAGATCGAATGGCCCTGTTTGTCCTTCATCTCGACGCGGACCTTGTCGCCCAGCGAAACGGCAATCGTCTCGACCCCGTTTCTGACGACGGCACCGGCCGAAAGCGGCCTGCTTGCTGCGACCTCGGCGATCAGCTTCGGAAAGCTCGTCCAGCCGCCGGTTGCGACGCTGCGCGTGCCCGCCTGCAACGTCAGATGTACCGCGCCATCCCAGGCATCGCCGAGCTCGTCCGGTGTCACGGCCACAGGCGACAACGTCGAGGTACCGGAATGGCCACCATCGACGACCGTATCAGCCGAGAGCACCAGCAGCGCCACCGCCTCCCTGGCACCGGCGGCAGGCGCAGCCAGCGCCACATCGGTGACAATGGCAGCCACTGAAGCCTCGACATGGGCATCGCGTGTCTTGCCGGTGAGTTCGATCGCGTCGCGCGGCCCGGTCAACGAAGTGCCGCCACCCACGCGCTGGTAGATGCGCGGCAGCGGTGCGTCGGCATCATGTTCGTGGAAGCGGGCGGAAGGAACGGAACCGACCTCGAGCGAACTCGCCAGCGAGGCGAGATGCGGCGAGATGCGGCGCCAGTCGTCCAGAGCGGCCTGCAGGTTGGGCGCCAGGAAAGAAGCGTCGGTGTAGCGGGTCAGATCGCGCGAGACGACGACCAGCTTGCCGTCGCGCGAACCATCATTGAGCGTAGCCAATTTCATGTCGTTCCTCCCGATTCCCGTTCAGTTTCCCCCGAGATCAAGAACATGCCCGTCGTGACCGATCGTCAAGGGACCGGACCACGTTTTCCTGACAGCCGCGACCCAATCGACCTCGCCGATCTCGGCATCGTCGGCCGGGATCAGGTGGTTGAGCACCAGCCGGCCGACGCCGGCGCGCGCAGCGATCGTACCGGCCTCTTCGGCCAGACTGTGACTCGCCATCAGATGTTGCCTCAGCCGCGTGCCATTGCCGGTGCGGGCAACCAGCCGTTCGACACCGGCCTCAAGCATCGCCTCATGAATGAGAACGTCTGCACCGTGCGAAAATTCCGCGAGTGGGGGAAAGAATGCCGTATCGGCGGAGACAACCACGCTTGTGCTGTCATGCTCGAAGCGCAGGGCAAAGCATTCGGTGACAGGCGGATGATCGACGCGTAGCGCCGTCACCTTCAACCCGCCATCGCCGAGCACGTAGCCTTCGCCGAATTCGACGATCTCGACCATGTCCCTGAGGTCAGGCCGCCCTTCGTCGTCGATGCGGGTTTCGATATCGAATTCAAGCGCTTGAACAAATCCTCGCCAGTATCGATTCAAGCCGGCGGGTCCAAACACCCTGATCGGAGTCGACAGGCCCGCTGTCCAGGCCGTGTGGATCAATGGCCCAAGCTCGAGCACATGGTCGGAATGCAAATGTGTGATGAAGATGAGGTCGAGTTGCTTGAGGCTCAGCCCCGCGTCGGTCACACCACGCGTCACGCCCAGACCGCAATCGACCACGATACGGCGACCGCCCAGTTCAAGCAGCGTGGAGGTAGGCCACGGGCCGCCGGGCCTGATCGCCGGGCCGCCCTTGGTGCCGAGCAGAACGATGCGGTCGCTCATGCGCCCCTGCCCCATGCGGGCAGTTGGATTCCAAGATTCATAAACGCCTCCTTGCTCTCGCCGACGGTAGTGCGCCGGCAAGCATCAAGGCAAGGCGAAAGCGTCAGTCGACGCGGCGCGGATATTGGGCGCGCGGCGGAATCCAGTGATGCAGGATCGCCAGTGCCAGCAGGCTGACGCAGCCGATCAGCACGATGACGAACAGCATCACACCCCTGTCGGGCGAGGCCGTGGCGACGAGCGGGATCGCACCTGCAGGAGGGTGCGTGACGCGCAGCATCAGCATCAGCGCGATGGAAACCCCGACGGCCAGGGCCGACACTTCCCAAAGTCCCGGAAAGGCGAGCGCTGCGGCAACGCCGATCAAGGTCGCAATGAGATAGCCGGCAAAGACATTCATCGGCTGCGCAAGCGGGCTCGCCGGCTGCCCGAACATCAAGACAGCAGTCGCCCCGAGGGGCGCGATCAGCATGGGAATGCCGGTGAACGAGGCCAGACCGCCAATCGTTGCCATGCCGACCACGGCGCCCGAACCCGATTTCAGATGCGAGACGAAGTGCCCCTTGGGCTCATGGCGTGCGGTAAGGCTGCGGATGTGGCGGCGCAAGTCGGTCCCCCGGGCGAAAAGGCCCGCCTGGATAGCAAATCCGCCGCCACGCTGGCAACGCGGGTTTGTTCGAAAAATTCGACCTGTAGTGAAAAAACTTTCCCTACCAGTCCATCACAACCTTGCCCGAGTTGCCGCTGCGCATGGCATCGAAGCCTGATTTGTAGTCGTCGATGCCGATGCGATGCGTGATGAGGCCGGTCACATCGAGCGGCCCCTGCACAAGCGCTATCATCTTGTACCAGGTCTCGAACATCTCCCGGCCATAGATGCCCTTGAGATGCAGCATCTTGAAGATGACCTTGTTCCAGTCGATCTCGAAGCCGGTCGGGGCGATACCCAGGATGGCGATCTTGCCGCCATTGTTCATCGTGTCGATCATGTCGCGGAAGGCGGCCGCCGAACCCGACATTTCAAGACCGACGTCGAAACCTTCCATCATGCCTTCGTCACGCATGACATCGGCCAGCTTCTCCTTGGAAGCATCGACGACATGATGGATGCCCATCTTGCGGGCGAGTGCCAGCCGCGTCGGATTGATATCGGTGATGACCACCTTGCGGGCGCCGACACACTGGGCAACCATCGCGCCCATGATGCCGATGGGCCCGGCACCCGTCACCAGAACGTCCTCGCCCACGAGATCGAAGGACAGTGCGGTATGCACCGCATTGCCGAGTGGGTCGAAGATCGCGGCAATCTCGTCTGATACGTCGTCGGGGATCGGCACCACATTGTGCTGCGGGATCGCCACATATTCTGCGAAGGAGCCGGGCCTGTTGACGCCGACGCCAAGCGTGTTGCGGCAGAGATGGCCACGCCCGGCGCGGCAGTTGCGGCAATGGCCGCAGACGATGTGGCCCTCGCCCGAAACGCGCTGGCCGACCTTGTAGTCCGTCACGCCGGCGCCGAAATCGGCGACCGTGCCGACGAACTCATGACCGGTCACCATGGGCACCGGCACCGTCTTCTGCGCCCACTGGTCCCAGTTGTAGATGTGGACGTCGGTGCCGCAGATGGCCGACTTGCGCACCTTGATCAGCACGTCATTGGGGCCGATCTCGGGAACAGGGACGTCTTCCATCCAGATACCGGGTTCGGCCTTGGCCTTCACCAGTGCGCGCATCATGTTCGACATCGTCTTTTCCTTCGAATCCCTTGATCCAGAATCGCTTTCGCGGCCTCAGGAAATCACGCCCAGTTCGCGGCCAACTTCGCCGAATGCCGCAACCGCCCGATCGATGTCTTCAGCCGAATGCGCTGCCGACATCTGGGTGCGGATGCGCGCCTGCCCCTTGGGCACAACCGGGAACGAGAATCCGATCACATAGATGCCGCGCTCCAGCATCTTGGCCGCCATGTCCTGCGCCAGCGACGCATCGCCGAGCATGACCGGGATGATCGGATGATCGGCTCCGGCCAGCTTGAAGCCGAGCTTGCCCATGCCCGAACGGAAGCGGGCAGCATTGGCATAGAGCCTTTCGCGCAGGGCGCCGCCCGAGGCGATCATGTCCAGCACGGTGATCGAAGCGCCGGCGATAGACGGTGCCAGCGTGTTGGAGAACAGATAGGGCCGCGAGCGCTGGCGCAGCCAGTCGACGACCTCGCGCTTGCCCGAGGTGTAGCCGCCCGAGGCACCGCCGAGTGCCTTGCCCAGCGTTCCTGTGATGATGTCCACCCTGCCCTCGACGCCGCAATGTTCCGGCGTGCCGCGGCCGTTCTTGCCGACGAAGCCGACGGCGTGGCTGTCGTCGACCATCACCATGGCGTCGTATTTTTCGGCGAGATCGCAGACGCCTTTCAGATTGGCGATGATGCCGTCCATCGAAAACACGCCGTCGGTGGCGATGAGCTTGAAGCGGCTGCCTTCGGCCTTCTTAAGCTCTTCCTCCAACGCCGCCATGTCGTTGTTGGCATAGCGGAAACGTTTGGCCTTGGAGAGCCGCACCCCGTCGATGATCGAAGCGTGATTGAGGGCATCGGAGATGATCGCGTCCTCTTCGCCCAGCAATGTCTCGAACAGACCGGCATTGGCGTCGAAGCAGGAGGAATAGAGGATCGTGTCCTCCATGCCGAGGAAGCCGGAGATCTTTGCCTCGAGCTGCTTGTGTTCCTCCTGCGTGCCGCAGATGAAGCGCACCGAGGCCATGCCGTAGCCGTAGCGGTCGAGTGCTGCCTTGGCAGCGTCGCGCAACTCCTCGCTGTCGGCGAGGCCGAGATAGTTGTTGGCGCAGAAGTTCAGCACCTTCTGGCCGCCTGATACCTCGATCTCGGCCGACTGGGTCGAGGTGATGACGCGTTCGGACTTGTAGAGGCCGGATGATTTAAGCCCGGACAGTTCCGCCTGGAGATGGGAGAGGAAAGCATTGCTCATCGCGTCACGTCCCGTTCGAAGTTGGCCGAATGTGGCGGCAAGACCTAGCCGATACTACCGGAAATACGACCCAAGGGGTCGATCATCCGTGGAATACGTTTCGGCCACGCTGGATCGCCCGCCAAGGCGCCGATAGCATCGCCGAACAATTGGTACCAAGCGGAGCATGCAATGGCCGGCGGACAGTTTCCAGTATTCGATCTGGGCAATTTCGAACGGGCCGATCCGGGCGAGCGCCAGCGCCTGGGTGCCGAGGTCGACGCCATCTGCCGCTCCACCGGCTTCCTAGCCATCACCAATCATGGCGTGCCGCAGACGGTGATCGATGCAGTGTGGACGAAGGCGCGTGACTTCTTCGACCTGGCGCCGGAAGACAAACAGAAGTCGAAAGCGCCCTACAAAGGCTATCCCTACGGCTATCTCGGGCCAGAACTCGAAGCATTGGCCCGTTCACGCGACGTCGACAGCCCGCCCGACCTCAAGGAAAGCTTCAACGGCGGTCCGCAGCGCGTGCCTGAAGGCATGACCGACAAGGACGCACTGGCCTTCTGCTATGCGCCGACGATCTGGCCTGGCGCTCCGGAAGGCTTCGTCGATGCCTGGAAGGCCTATTATCAGGCGTTGGAAGATCTTGCCGGGCGGGTCATGCGGCTGTTCGCGGTCGCGCTGAAGCTGCCGGAAGTCTATTTCGAGCGCTTCATCGATGCTCCGATCAGCGCGCTGCGCGCGCTCAACTATCCTGAACAGACGGTCCCGCCCAAGCCGGGCCAGTTGCGCGCCGGCGCCCACACCGACTATGGCAGCCTGACGATCCTTTTGCCGCAGGCCGGCTCCAGGGGCCTGGAGCTGATCACGCCCGACGGCAACTGGACGGCGGTTCCGCCCGTGGCAGGCGCCTTCATCATCAATATCGGCGACCTGATGGCGCTGTGGACCAACGACCGCTGGGTGTCGACCATGCACCGGGTGGTCAACCCCTCGCCCGAGGACGGCGGCATGGACCGCCGTCAATCGCTGGCGTTCTTCCACCAGCCCAACTGGGACGCCGAGATCGTCTGTCTCGAACAGTGCCTAGCCTCTGGCGAGACACCGAAATACCAGCCGGTATTCTCCGGCCCCTATCTGATGGGCAAATTCCAGTCGACGACGAAATAGGCCGGCCGAAAAGCGGCCGGCCCGACGGATCGATCAGGATAGCGGCGCACCGACAATGTCGATGCCGTTGCGTGCGCATGCTTCGGTGAGTGCCTGGATGACCTCGGCGGTCGGGGCGACCTGCGGCGGGATTTCCGCCTTTGCGGCGGGAACGCTGACTTCGCGCACCATGCGTTCGAAATCGCCGCGCGTGGTGATGGTCAGGCAACGAGCGCCTTCGGCGGATTCGACACGATAGCTGTGCGGGACGCCCTTCGGCGCCAGCATGGTCTGGCCAGCGCGGCCGTAAAGGTCCTTGCCGCCGACGTTGAAGCGCACCACGCCTTCGAGGATGTGGAAGACCTCGTCCTCGTTGTGGTGAATGTGGAGCGGCGGCGAGGCGCCATAGGGCATCAGGTGCTCGATGACGCTGATGGTGTCGGCTCCCGCCTGACCGGATACCATGATAGTGGCGAGAGTGCCGTTGAACCACAGCAGTTCGCCGTCATTTTCTGTCTTCGCATGGATGGTCACTGGATTTCCTTTCGAGCAGCGCGGTCTTGAAGCCGCGGTGGGCTCGCTCTAAGGGCCGACCGTATCCGTTCGAATTCGGCGAAACCGAAGTCCGTATCCAAAATCTGAAACAATTCGCACTCCATACGAACCTATATCGCGGATCGACACGAGCGAGACCTTGTCACGAATGCGACGCCGGCAAGCGCCGTTTCCTTGGCCGCAACGCCATCGCAGCCACGTTATCCTCGGGTGGATCAGAGCCAGCGCCGAGGGGACAACATGGCCGACGCCAGCATTTCGAGCATTCGCATATTCCGGCAGTGGCAGCCGTTTCGCGACGGCACCTACCGCTGCTCGGGCGGACGCAGCGCCGAAGGCTTCGATTCAACCATTGTCGAGATTGCATGCCACGGCGGTACCGTCGGCTATGGCGAGATGGCGCCGCTGGGCAGCTTCTACGACCCGGCCTTTGCGGCAGGCGCCCGCGAGGCAATGAAGGAACTGGCGCCGCAGCTGCTGGGCGGCGACGCCTCAGGAATCGAGGCGTTGAACCGGCGCATGGACCTTTTGCTCAAGGGCCATCCCTATGCCAAGTCGGCCATCGATATGGCGCTCTGGGACCTGGCCGGTAAGCGCTCCAACCTTTCGCTCGCAACCATGTCTGGGGGAGCAGAAGGAGAGAGCCTGGCGCTTTATCGCTCCGTCGCCCAGCAGGCGCCGGACGCGATGGCGGCGCGGGCGACGAAATACATCGCCGAAGGCTACCGCCGCCTGCAGGTCAAGGTCGGGCTCGACGTCCACGAGGATATCGCTCGGCTGGAAGCGGTGCGCGCCGCCGTTCCTGCCGATACGGTGCTATTCTGCGACGCCAATGCCAGCTGGGGCACGGCGGAGACACGCCGCTTCCTGATGGCGACGCGTAATCTCGACTATACGCTGGAGCAGCCTTGCGCGAGCTACGAGGAGAACCTTGCGATCCGCCGCGCTACCGACCGGCCGCTGGTGCTGGACGAGACGATCGACGGCGCTGACGTGCTGATCCGGGCAATAGGCGACGGGCTGGTCGACGGCATCACCATCAAGCTCGCACGCGTCGGCGGCCTGACCAAGGCCAAGCTGCTGCGCGACATCGCCATTGCCAGGAATCTCAAGGTCACAATCGAGGACACCGGCGGCGCTCAGATCGACACCGCGGCCTATTCCGGCCTGCTTATGTCAACGCCCGAGCATCTCCGGCAACACACAGTCGACTTCCACAACTGGGTGACGGCCGCGAACGCGCGCGGCGACTTCATCATAGCAGATGGCATGATGCGCCCGCCTCAAGGGGCAGGTCTAGGCGTCGAGGTCGACGCATCGGCCCTGGGCGATCAGGTGTTCGCCTGCAAGGCCTGATGGTGATGGCTGGACGGACACGCCCCCGCACCCGCCCAGCCGAGCATCGGCGCTATGGTAGCGGGGCGCCGACGACCTGAAATCTGCTCGTAGCCGGGCCGTCGAAGAAGTCCTGGCCGGCTTGCGGCGCGCGCTCGGTCCTTACCGGATGGCCTGCTGATGCCGGCAGGCACATTTCGCGGACCATCCGCTCGAATTCATCGCCTTGGGTGACGACGAGGCAGGTGCCGCCTTCGCCCGGCTCGATGCGGAAGGTGTGCGGCAGTCCCTTGGGGGCCACGACCGTCTGGCCCGAATGGCAGAAGAAATAATTGCCATCGACACGGAAGCGCAGCGTGCCCTCGATGACGTGGACGATCTCGTCACCACTGAGTTCGACATGGAGAGGCGTGGAGCCATCACGCGGCATACGGCACTCAACGATGCTGATGTCATCATCGCCGGAACCAGCCGCCACGCGGACGGTCATCAGATTGTCGCCAAACCATAGTGCCTGGCCGGCATTCTCAGCCCTGTCAGCGATCATTGATATCCCCGTTCTCCCGCCCGCCAAAAGCGGCGGACAGTCACGGAGATATCGACGCCGTGTAACAGCTTGAAGCCGAGCAAGGCGACGCATGTTTCAGAAACTTGAAACAATACGCGCTTAAGTCGAAATATATTCGCAACCTCTAAACCTGAAAGCGAAAACCTTTTTGCACGCGAATCCAATTCGATGACCGAAAAAGGCTAAAAAGAAAGCGGCCACGAAGCAGTGCTTCGCGGCCGCCCTTAACCGTATGAGCTTGTATCTAAGCCTTAGAAAAACGCCTGCAGGCCGGTCTGGGCACGGCCCAGGATCAGCGCATGCACGTCATGCGTGCCTTCATAGGTGTTGACCGTCTCCAGATTCTGCGCATGGCGCATGACGTGGTAGCCAATCTGGATGCCGTTGCCGCCATGCATGTCGCGGGCGACACGGGCGATGTCGAGCGCCTTGCCGCAATTGTTGCGCTTGACGAGGCTGATCATCTCGGGGGCGAACTTGTGCTCGTCCATCAAGCGGCCGACGCGCAGGCTGCCCTGCAGGCCGAGCGCGATCTCGGTCTGCATGTCGGCCAGCTTCTTCTGGTAGAGCTGGGTGCCCGCGAGCGGCTTGGCGAACTGCTTGCGGTCGAGGCCGTACTGGCGAGCACGGTGCCAGCAATCCTCGGCAGCGCCCATGACGCCCCAGGAGATGCCATAGCGGGCGCGGTTAAGGCAACCGAACGGACCCTTGAGGCCCGACACGTTCGGCAGCAGTGCGTCTTCGCCGACTTCGACGCCTTCCATGACGATCTCGCCCGTGATCGAGGCGCGCAGCGACAGCTTGCCGCCGATCTTCGGCGCCGACAGGCCCTTCATGCCCTTCTCGAGCACGAAACCGCGGATCTGGTTGTCATGGGCTGATGATTTGGCCCAGACGACGAAGACGTCGGCGATCGGCGCGTTCGAAATCCACATCTTCGAACCGGAGATCTTGTAGCCGTTGGCCGTCTTCTCGGCGCGGGTCTTCATGCCGCCAGGATCGGAGCCTGCGTCCGGCTCGGTCAGGCCGAAGCAGCCGATCCATTCGCCCGAGGCGAGCTTGGGCAGGTACTTCTTGCGCTGTTCCTCGGAGCCGTACGCATAGATCGGGTACATCACCAGCGACGACTGCACCGACATCATCGAGCGGTAGCCCGAATCGATGCGCTCGACCTCGCGTGCCACCAGACCGTAGGTCACGTAGCCGGCGCCAAGGCCGCCATATTCCTCGGGAACGGTGATGCCGAGCAGGCCGGCCTCGCCCATTTCGCGGAAGATCGCCGGATCGGTCTTCTCGTCGAGATAGGCTTCCTCGATGCGCGGCGCGAGCTTGTCGGCGGCGAAGGCGGCTGCGCCATCGCGCACCATGCGCTCGTCCTCGGTCAGTTGGTCTTCGATCAGGAACGGGTCGGCCCAGACAAAGCTGCCGCCGCCGGCCGGTGTGGATGCGCTCATGGTTCCTCCGGAGAATGGGTGATTTTTGCCCATCCTAGACCGCTTCGGCACTTTTCGCTAACAAGTAATCTCGGACAGTTTATGCGCAAATTCGATCAACTTAGAGTCAGCTCCGCCGATGCGCCGAACCTATGTGCCAACGATTGCAGAGCTTGAGGCGTTCCGCGCCTGCGCCAGCCTCGGCACGACAATTCGCGCCGCCGATCAGCTCGGCCTGACGCAGAGCTCGGTCAGCCGTTCGATCGGCCAGCTGGAGGACCGGCTGGGGGTGGCGCTGTTCCATCGGGTCAGACAACGGCTGGCGTTGTCCGATGCCGGCAGGCGCTTTGCCCGCGATGCCGAAGCCATCCTGGACAGCCTGCATGAAGCGGCAGTGCGCACCATGGCCTTCGGCGGCCAGTCCGACGTGCTCAGCATCGCCGTGCTGCCGACCTTGGCCGATCGCTGGCTGATCCCGAGGCTCGCCGGCTTTCACGCGACCCATCCGCAAGTCGCCATCGACCTCGCCGTGCGGCTGGAAACCGTCGACTTCGAAACCGAAGCCTTCGACGCCGCGATCCAACGCGGTCCGGCGGAGACGGGACAGCCGGGTATCGTCAGGCTGTTCGACGAGGTCCTCGTCGTGGTCGCCGCGCCGGCTCTGCTCGATGGCCGCGCCGCCCTCGACGACGCGGAGCTTGCCGCGCTGCCGCTGCTGCAGCAGTCGACGCGGCCGACCCTGTGGCTGCAATGGTTCCAAGCCGCCGGCATCGACCCGCGCACCACTTTGCGCGGCCACCGCTTCGAGCAGTTTTCCATGGTGGTCGAGGCAGCGGTCGCCGGCCTCGGCGTGGCGGTGGTACCGGAAGTGCTGGCCGAACGCGAACTCAGCACGGGCCGGCTCGTCATGGCCTCGCCCAACCGCATTGCCGGTGAAGCACCCTACCGGCTTGCCTTCCGGCCAGGCAGCGAGGACCGGCCGGGCCTGCGCGAATTCGTCCGCTGGCTGACGGCGGAAGCCGTCAGATCCTGAGGCCGAAGCGGATGCCGTCATAGATGGCGGCGTGGATGTTGCGCGCCTGCACGGCGTCACCGATGCGCAGCAGCAGGAAGCGGCCGTCGGTATTCCTGTCTGGGAAAATGTCGCCGCCATGAATCAGGCGCTCATAGTCGATCGCGCCTGAATTCTTCGACAACGGCTTGAGCTCGAGATAGAGGTCGTCGAGCGGCAGCGTGCCGTGTTCGACCACAACCTGGTCGACACGGCGCTCCTCGCTCCAGCCCTTGGCAAAGTCGGAGGCGAGCGTTGCCACCAGCTGATTGCCGTCGCGCCGGACCTGTTTGAGCCGCGTGTTGATGGTGATCTTCACGCCATTGCGGTGGAACGCTTCCATGTAGGGCACATGATTCATGCCGCCGATTTCGGGAGCAAAGAAGCGCTCGGGCGTCAAAAGCTCGAGCTTGCTGCCAGCCTTGCCGATCAGTTCGGCCGCCGTCATGCCCTGATGGCCGCCATTGTCGTCATAAAGCAGCACGTTTTCGGCCGGCTTGACGCTACCGGCGATGATGTCCCAACTCGACGTCACCAGGTCATCGCCCGCATCCAACGGCGGGTTCTGTGGCAGGCCGCCGGTGGCAATCACCACCGCGTCGGGGCCCAGCGCCAGAACGTCGTCGCTTCCTGCCCAGATGTCATAGCGGATCTCGACGCCGAGGCGCTCCAACTCGGCCAACCGCCAGTCGACGATGCCGATCAACTCGCGCCGGCGCGGATTCTGGGCTGCCAGCCGAATTTGGCCGCCGGCCTGGCTCGATGCTTCCAGAACCGTCACCTTGTGGCCGCGTTCGGCGAGCACACGCGCCGCCTCAAGGCCAGCCGCCCCGGCCCCCACCACAACGACCTTGCGCAGCGGCCCATCGGTGCGGGAAATGACATGCGGGATCGTCGCCTCACGGCCGGTGGCGGCGTTGTGGATGCACAACGCACCGCCGCCCTCATAGATGCGGTCGAGGCAGTAGGTGGCGCCGACACAGGGCCGGATTCGGTGCTCTTCGCCCGCCTCGACCTTCGCAGTGATATGCGGGTCGGCTATATGGGCACGCGTCATGCCGACCATGTCGAGCTTGCCGGCCGCGATCGCATGACGAGCCGTGGCGACATCCGAGATGCGGGCGGCATGGAAGACCGGGAACTTGGTCGCTTCCCTGACCTCGCCGGCGAAATCGAGATGCGGCGAGGCCGCCATTCCGTGGATGGGGATGACGCCGGTCAATGCTGCATCGGTGTCGATATGGCCGCGGATGATATTGAGGAAGTCGAATTTTCCCGATGAGGCCAGCCTTTGGGCAATATCGACGCCCTCCTGGCGCGACAAGCCCTTGTCCATGTCTTCGTCGGCGACCATGCGGATGCCTACAAGGAAATCCGGGCCGACGGCCGCGCGCACCGCATCGATCACCCGCCAGGTGAAGCGCAGGCGGTTGTCGAGCGAGCCACCATAGTCGTCGTCGCGATGGTTGGTGGCCGGCGACCAGAAGCCGTCGAGCAGATGGCCATAGGCCTCGAACTCGATACCGTCGAGGCCTGCCGCCTGCATGCGCTGGGCGGCCGAGGCATAGTCGGCGACGATGCGGTCGAGGTCCCAGTCCTCGGCGGTCTTGGGGAATGTGCGGTGGGCGGCCTCGCGCACCGGCGAGGCGCTCAGCACCGGCAGCCAGTCGGCCTTGTTCCAGGCGGTACGCCGGCCAAGATGCGTCAGCTGGATCATCACCTTGCAGTCGTGCTCGTGACAGGCATCTGCCAGCTCGGCCATCCAGGGCACGATCGCATCGTCATAGGAATGCAGGTTGCCGAAGGCGGCCGGACTGTCGCGCGACACGATCGCCGAGCCCGCCGTCATCGTCAGCGCCATGCCGCCTTTGGCCTTTTCGGCATGGTAGAGCCGGTAGCGCTCCTTGGGCATGCCGTCCTCGGAATAGGCCGGCTCATGGCTCGTCGACATGATGCGGTTCTTGAGCCGCAAGTGCTTGAGCTGGTAGGGCTGGAGAAGCGGATCGTTGCTAGTCATTGCCTTCCTGCATCATCAAGCGCTAATAAGCGCCACCAAAACCCGTTGCCGGCGCGACTGTCGCCCGTGCCCGCGTCGGCGCAATGAGCCAAGGGCGACCCAAGAGCAGCCCAATGACCATCACCGACACCCTCACGCAGCTCGGCGCCCATGTTCAGACGCCGACCTCGCCAGAAACCGCCGTCCTCGAAACCGTGCCCTACGGCCGCGCCGACGGCCCGCCCGCCATCGTGCGCTTCACCTGCCCGGAGTTCACATCGCTGTGCCCAGTCACCGGCCAGCCCGACTTCGCCCACATCGTCATCGACTATGCCCCCGACCAGCTGCTGGTCGAATCCAAGTCGCTGAAGCTGTTCATGGTGTCGTTCCGCAACCACGGCGCCTTCCATGAGGACTGCACCATCATGATCGGCCGCCGTGTTGTCGAAGCGACAAAGCCCTTGTGGCTGCGCATCGCCGGCTACTGGTATCCGCGCGGCGGCATCCCCATCGACGTGTTCTGGCAGACCGGCACGCCGCCCGAGGGCTCGTGGCTTCCCGAAACCGGCGTCGCGCCCTATCGCGGGCGCGGCTAAGGTCCGGACAACGGGACGGGCGCTCATTCGCATTGGTACTGGCTGAGCGCCCATTCATTGGTCACCGACAACAGGTCGGCGACCTTCCATTGACCATCGACCTTCTTCAGCTTCCACTGCATGCGATGCGGTTCGCCGGCTGCCGTGAAGGCCGCGACCACGATCGCCGTGTCTGCAGTCTCCGACCCGATGATCTTCAGACTCTTGTCGAGTTCGGCCTTGTTGTAGGCTGCGCTGTCGAGCGGCATATTGGCGTCGAGGCAATCGCCTTGCCCCGACTTTTCGAGCTGATCGCGAGCGTCGAACACAGCCTTGGCCGGATCGACGAAGCGGCCGCGTTCGGCGGGATCAAGCTCAAGGCCGATGCGATCGTAGAACGGCCTGACGGCTTCGACGGCAGTTCCAGCTATGGCCGGCGTGACCAGCAGCGGCAGAAGGGCAGTTGCAAAAGCGGCTTTCATCGCGGCCTCAGCGTTGTATTGATAGCCCTCAATAGCACGCATCATCGACGGCTGCCTTGCGCTGCAACGTCATCTTTCACCTCGACACGCACGATCCTGCCTTCGGCACCAAAATGCACCGTCTCCTCGCCCGACCTGATGAGGCGGACGCCGGTGACGGCATGCGTCGCCTCGAGCCGCCAGCGCGACCAGGCAGAGCGCGGCGAAAGTGCCGCCACCTCTTCGTCCTTGGAAACCTGGTCGCCATACACGGCGAAGTAGCCGCGAAACGCCGCCATGATCGCGTCGCAACCGACAACGATTGAGCCGACGCCATCGGAGACATAACAGGCTTCAGGCGCGAAGCAGGCTTCGATGGCGGCGAAGTCGAGGACGTCAATTGCCGTGTGATAGCGCTTCAGAGCTGCGACGGGATCGAAGGCCGTGTCATCCATAGCCTGCAGCCTCAATACCAGGCGTCTTCCATCGAGGCCTTCTTGCGCGTCATGAAGTCCTGCAGCGCCTCGTCAATGCCAGGATCGAGCGGCGGCGCCTCGTATTCGGCGAGCATGGTCTTCCAGCGCCTGTTGGCGCGGGCGGCTGCGTCGACCGAGCCGGCGGCCTCCCATTTTTCGTAAGGCTCGTTGTCGGCTATGGCCGAATCCCAGAACGCTGTCTCGTAGTTGGCCATGGTGTGGGCGCAGCCGAAGAAATGGCTGCCGGGCCCCACTTCGCGGAAGGCGTCGAGCGCCAGTTGGTTGTCGTCGATCTTCACGCCGTCGAGATAGGTGTGCAGGGCACCGCAGAAGTCGGCGTCCATGACGAACTTCTCGTAGGACATCGACAACAGCCCATCGAGGAAGCCTGCCGAATGCAGGATAAAGTTCGCGCCACAATGGACCGCCGCCAGCATAGACATGGTGCCTTCGTTCATGGCGTGGGCATCGGGCAGCTTCGAGGTGGTGAAATTGCCGGAGCAGCGCAGCGGCAGCTTCAGCCGCCTTGCCAGCTGCCCGATGACCATCGAGCCGATGGCCGGTTCCGGCGTGCCGAAGGTCGGTGAGCCCGAGCGCAGTGACATGGAGGACAGGAAATTGCCGAAGATGACAGGCGCGCCGGGACGTTCGAGCTGGGTCAGCGCGCAGCCGGCCATGGTCTCGGCCAGAGACTGGGCGATCGCGCCGGCATTGGTCACCGGCCCCATGGCGCCGCCGAGGATGAAGGGCACGATGACAGCCGCCTGGTTTGCTCGGGCATAGGCGCGCAGTGCGGTGGTCATGGTCGCGTCCCAGACCAGCGGCGAGTTGACGTTGACGTTGCCGAGGATGACGCAATTCTCGTCGGTGAATTGTTCGCCAAAGACAATGCGCGCCATGTCGATGGAATCTTCCGCGCGGTCCTCCGAGGTCACCGACCCCATGAAGCCGCGGTCGGAATAGCGGATGTGGCTGTAGACCATGTCGAGATGGCGCTTGTTGACAGGCACGTCGACCGGCTCGCAGATGGTACCGCCCGAATGGTGCAGCCAGGGCGAAGACTGCGCCAGCTTCACGAAGTTGCGGAAATCCTCGATGGTGCCGTAGCGGCGGCCATTGTCGAGATCCATGACGAAGGGCGAGCCATAAGCAGGCGAAAACACCACGCTCTTGCCGCCGATCTCGATCGAACGCCCGGGGTTGCGCGCATGCTGGGTGAAGGTCGCGGGTGCAGTCCTCAGCACTTCGCGCAGCAGGCCAGGCTCGAATTTCACCAGGACGCCTTCGACCTTGGCCCCTGCCCGTTTCCAATGGTCCAGCGACACCGGATCGTCGCGAAACTCGATGCCGATCTCGGCAAGGATCTTGTCGGCAGTCTCTTCGATGCGAACCAGATTTTCCTCGGAGAGGATGTCGTAGGTCGGGATGTTCCTGAGGATATAGGGCCGGCCATGCGCCTCGGGTCCGTGCGCGCGCTGCTCGCGACGGGCGTTGCGGCCGCCGCGTTCGCGACGCTTGGTTGGTTCAGTTGCAATATCGGGGGCGACGACGTCCATGCACGGCTCCAACACGTTCCTGCATGAAGCTAGCCTTTGGACCACGTGCTGTGACGCTTGAAAATCTTCATCATTTGCATAAGCATGACTTATGCAAAGCCTTCGCCACCTTTTGCCCTCGGCAGGTAGCCTGATCATCTTCGAAGCCGCCGGGCGACTGGCGAGCTTCACCGCCGCCGGACGCGAGCTCGGCATGACACAGGCCGCCGTGTCCTATGCGATCCGCGGGCTGGAGGACCAGCTCGGCGCCAAGCTGTTCCAGCGCCGCCACCGACAGGTGCTGCTGACCGAGGCCGGCGAGCGTTTCCATGCCGACGTCACACTCGGCCTGTCGCATATCCGCAAATCGGCGGAGGAATTGAGGGCGCGGGCCGGCGGCATGCATGTGACGCTGTCGGCCTCGACCGCCTTTGCCTCGTTCTGGATGATGCCCAGACTGCAGAAGTTTCGCGACGACCTCCCCGGCATCGACCTGCGCATCCAGACCGCCGACCGCGACCTCGATCTCGTCGCCGAGGGCATTCCGCTCGGCATCAGAGGTGGCGACGCTGCCGACTGGCCGGATTACGAGCTTTTGCCGATCGCCGACGAGGAGGTCTATCCGGTCGCCGGGCCGGCCTATCTGGCGCGCGCCGGCATGCCCAAGACGCCTGCCGAAATCACGTTGCACCACCTGATCCACCTCGAAGAGCCCTACCGCCCGGCCGCGACCTGGAACGAATGGTTCCAGTCGGCCGGCCTCAACGGCGCAGTGGCCAAGCGCGGACTGGTCATCAACGACTACGTGCTTGTCATCCAGGCGGTCATGGAAGGCCAGGGCATCGCGCTCGGCTGGCGCCACCTGACCGACCGGCTGATTGCGGCGGGGCTGCTGGTCCGGCTGTCCGACCATGTCATGACGACGAACAAGGGGTTTCACGTCGCCTGGCCGAAGAATCGTGCCCTTACCGAAAGCGCTGAAAAGGTGCGCGACTGGCTGGCAGCGCAGGCGTGAGTCGGACGCAGCAGGTGCAGCCTCGTCTGCTCTGCCATGCTGCCTTGGCCGCCCAAGCCTATGTCGCCAATTCACTGTGGATGGCCCAGCTCCCCGCAATGCACCTGTCCCAGCCCAACCGAATCCCGCTATAGTCTTCCGATGCCCATTCGCCAGCTTTCCGAAACGATGATCAACCAGATCGCCGCAGGCGAGGTCGTCGAACGACCTGCCAGCGTGGTCAAGGAACTGGTCGAGAATGCGCTCGACGCCGGCGCCGGGCGCATCGAGGTGGCGACCGCGGGCGGCGGGCTCGGGCTGATCCGTGTCGTCGATGACGGGTCCGGCATGCCGGAGGACGAGTTGGCGCTGGCAATCTCGCGCCATTGCACCTCCAAGCTTTCCGACGACATCCACGACATCCGCTCGCTCGGCTTCCGCGGCGAGGCGCTGCCGTCGATCGGCTCGGTGTCGAAACTCACCATCCGCTCGCGCACCAAGGCAGCCGACAGCGGCGCCGAGATTTCGGTCGAGGGCGGCCGCATCGCTGCCGTGCGTCCGGCCCCGAGCAATCGCGGCACGACGGTCGAGGTGCGCGACCTGTTCTACGTCACCCCGGCCCGGCTCAAATTCATGAAGACCGAGCGGGCCGAGGCCACAGCCATCGCCGATACGATCAAGCGCATCGCCATTGCCTTCCCCGCCGTGCGCTTCACGCTGTCGGGTACCGACCGCTCGACGCTCGAGCTTTCGGCCACCGGCGATGACACGGACGGACGGATCGGCCGCATTGCCCAGGTGATGGGAACCGACTTCCCCGACAATTCGATCGCCATCGATGCTGCGCGCGAGAGCGTTCGGCTCGAAGGCCACGTCTCGATCCCGTCCTACACACGCGCCAACGCGCTGCAGCAATATGCCTATGTCAACGGCCGGCCTGTGCGCGACAAGCTGATCGCCTCGGCGATCCGCGGCGCCTATGCCGACGTCTTGCCGCGCGACCGCCATGCGGTGACCGTTCTGTTCCTGACACTCGACCCGGCCTATGTCGACGTCAACGTCCATCCGGCCAAGGCCGACGTGCGCTTCCGTGATCCCGGGCTGGTTCGCGGTCTGATCGTCGGCGCGATCCGCCAGGCATTGGCGAATGCAGGCATCCGGCCGGCAACGACGGGCACGCAGGCGATGATGGGGGCGTTCCGGCCCGGCGGGCCAAGCTATGGCCATCCCGGCCCTTCGGCCAACCACCGCAGCTACAATCCCGAGTTTCGAGCCTCGTCTTCGCCAAGCTTCGGATCCGATTTCCGTGGCGCGCCTGTCGCCGACTACGATGTCGCGCACTCGCCGTTCCGACCGCTCGACACGGGCTTCGCCGAGGCGGTGCAGGCGAGCTTCGACGCCGGGCCGCTGCACAGCGCCGACGCCCGCGCCGGCCAGACGGAAGTGATCGAGGCGCTGTTGCAGACGGAACTGGGCGCCGCCCGCGCGCAGGTGCACGAAAACTACATCGTGGCGCAGACCAGGGATTCGCTTGTCATCGTCGACCAGCACGCAGCACATGAACGGCTGGTCTATGAGGCGCTGAAGAACGCGCTGAACTCACGCCCGATCCCCTCGCAGATGTTGCTTTTGCCCGAGATCGTCGACCTGCCGGAAGAAGACGCCGAGCGGCTGGCGGTGCATTCGGAAATGCTGGCCCGCTTCGGCCTCGGCGTCGAACGTTTCGGCCCAGGGGCTGTCGCCGTGCGTGAGACGCCGGCCATGCTGGGCGAAACCGATGTCGCCCAGCTGGTGCGCGATCTGGCCGATGAGATCGCCGACAGCGACACGGCTGACACGCTGAAGGAACGGTTGCATGCGATCGCCGCCACCATGGCCTGCCATGGCTCGGTGCGATCGGGCCGCAGGCTGCGGCCGGAGGAAATGAACGCGCTGCTGCGCCAGATGGAGGCGACGCCAGGTTCGGGCACCTGCAACCACGGTCGCCCGACCTATATCGAGCTCAAGCTCGCGGACATCGAGAAGCTGTTCGGCCGCCGCTAGATGCTTCACGGCGCCAGGTGTTGTCACCTGACGCCGCAATGGGAGCGTGAAACGGCGGTGTTGACTTGCTCTCAGCGCTTCAGATTGACCAGCACCACGCCTGCCAGCGCCAGCCCACCGCCTGTTATACCGAAGAGGCCAGGGGTCTCGCCGAGCCAGACGAAGCCGATGAGCACGGCCACAGGCGGCACGCAGTACATGAAGTTCGAGGCGCGTGACGCCGGCAAGCGCGACAGGGCCACCGACCAACTGGCATAAGCGATCAGGCTCGGTACGATGCCGAGATAGATGACCGACCAGAACGGCTCGGCGTCGGCAGCCGCCATTTGGGCAATACCGCTGGGCAGCGCCGGCGCGAGGCAGAGTGCGCCGAGGATCATGTTCCATGCCGACACGGTCAGCGGACGATGGCGGCTGAACAGGCGCTTCTGGACGATGCTGTTGATCGATGTGCACAGCGCCGACCCCAGGATCAGCAATGCACCGGTGTTGAAGGTGAGCCCCTGCCCTTCGCCAAGCGCGATTATGCCGATGCCGGTGAACGACAGGAACGTGCCGGCCCATGCCAATGCAGGAAAACGCTCGCCCAGCAGGATCATCGCCAGCACGGCCGTGATGATCGGGTTGACGTTGATGATGAAGCTCGCAGCACCCGCCGACACTGTCATCTCGCCGTAGTTCAGCAGCACCGTGTAGAGCGCGACGAAGATCGCGCCGCCGAAGGCGAAGCGCCAGAGTTCATTCAGCGCCGGTAAGGCCGGTCTCAGGATCATCAGGTAGATCGCCGAGGGGACGGCGGCGATGGCGAAGCGCAGGGCGCCCAGCTCGATCGGCCCTATGGCGCCCAACCCGGCGCGAATGGCCGGAAAGGACGAGGCCCAGCCGACGATCGTCACGACCACAGCGAGGACGGTCACGGCGGAAGGCGCCTGTGTCGGATTCAACGTGCTGGTCTGGACGGTCATGGCTGGGCCTCGTGAGTTCGGGTCTACGATCCAGATTTCGCTCACCCCCAGCTGATTGACAAACGAATAAATCAAGGCTCAGCTGTGAGCATGGATCACAGCTCGGAACCAATGCTGCCGCTCGAAACGTTGCGCGCCTTCCAGGCGGCGGCCCGTGCCGGCAGCTTCTCGGCGGCCGCCGAGAAGCTCAATATGACGCATGGCGCCATCAGCCGGCAGATCGCCAAGCTAGAGGACTGGCTCGGCTTCCGACTGTTCGAGCGCGGTGCCCGGGGTGTGGCGCTGACGGCGGATGGATACCGGCTGCATCTGCGCACCAGCGAGGCCTTCTCTCTGATCTCGGACACCACTGACCGCTGGGTCGAGCCGCGCGGCGCGGCCGTGGTGAGGCTGAGTTCGTTTCCGTCGATTGCCGGGCTGTGGCTGATGCCGCGGCTGGCGGAACTCGAGACCGGCACGCCCAGGCTCAGGGTCGTGCTCGACATCGACATGCGACAGGCGGATCTCGGTGATGATGGCATCGACCTCGCCATCCGCTGCGGTCGCGGCAAGGTTCCCGGACGTGTCTCGACGCAGCTGTTCGAGGAGCACTGTTTCCCCATCGCCTCGCCCGAGCTTGCGGCGCGCATCGGCGATGGCAGCCCTGAACGGCTGCTCGACTTTCCGCTGATCCACGATTCGGACGCGGCGAGCTGGCGCTCATGGCTCGGTGCCTACGGCCTCGACTATCGCCCTCGCCCGCAGGACCGGCGGTTCGAGGACTACAATCTGGTGCTCTCGGCGGCGAGCCACGGCCTCGGCATAGCGCTTGCCCGGCCGCCGCTGACCGAAAACCAACTCAGGGCTGGACACCTCGTCGCCGTCGACAGCCGGCGCGCGCTTAATCCCGTCTCCTACTGGCTCGATCGGCCAGTCGGACGAACGAGAACGGCAGCTGCCGAACTGGCGCGGCGCATCGGCCGTCATGCTAGGCTTGCGCCCGAGACGATCGAACGGTTCCTGTCGGAAGACAGCTAGCTTGACCTCCGACATTTTGTGACCGTAAAAGCCGGGCACAGAGCAGCCTGCCCTTCAGAAAGGGCGAAAAAGACTGTAGATTTCCAGCGATCCGCCGACGATCGCCCCTGAGATCGGCACCAGGAAGTTGAGCGAAAGCCCATGATGAACCGTTTCGAAGGCCCCGGCGCGCGCGAAGCCCGTATCCGCTATCTCGACGGCGATTTCCAGGTGACGAGCCCCGGCTCGTTCGTGCGCTGCGCTGTCACGGGCGAGTCGATCCCGCTCGACGAGCTCAAATACTGGAGCGTGGCGCGCCAGGAGCCCTATCGCGATGCGACGGTTTCGCTGGAACGTGAAATCGAAATGAATCCGGACCTGCGCAAGCGCAAATAAGCGCCGTCAGCCGCCGACCTTCCGGCGCCGCCAGGCTTCGAGCGTCTCGCCGATGATGCGCTCGGGCGCGTTCTCGACGTCGAAGACGGCATCGATCTCGAGCACATTCAGGCTTTCGAGGAATTCCGGCGATGCCGCGCCATGACGCAGCCTTGCCGCGTCCTTGGAGGTGGTGATCAGCTCCAGTTCACCCGCCTGGGCGGCAGCGGCCAGATCGTCCAGCTCGTCCGGCAGGTAGAAATGGTGATCGGCAAAGGTGTTCGCCAGCGCCACCGTGCCACCGGCCTTGGCCAACGTATCGAAGAATTTCTCCGGGTGGCCGATGCCGGCAAAGGCAAGGAAGCGGCGCCCCTTGAACTGCCTCTTGTTGCGCGGACGGGCCGAGGCCGTGAAGATCGGCTTGCCGGCGCGGGCAGCCTTGCGCACAACGGCGTCCGCCTTGTCGCCCTCGCCCATCTTGAGAATGCTGTCGGCGTAGAAAAGCTGGTCCGTCAGCCGCGCTCGCATGGGGCCGCCGGGGATGATGTGGCCGTTGCCAAGGCCATGCCGCGCATCGACCACCACCAATGCGTAGTCGATATGGATGCGCGCGCTCTGGAAGCCGTCGTCCATGATCAGGAAGTTGCAGCCGCGCTCGATGAGCATGCGCGCGCCGGCGGCACGATTGGTCGACACCGCCACCAGCGCGTGTTCGGCCAAAAGCAGCGGCTCGTCGCCGACATGTTTGGCGCTGTCGTGATGGGCGTCGACGATGTGCGGTTCGGCGAAGCTTCCGCCATGGCCGCGCGACAGGAAGCCGGGCACCAGTTGCATGCGCTTGGCCTGCTTGGCGAGCGCTATGGCCACCGGGGTCTTGCCGGTGCCTCCGACGGTGAAGTTGCCAACGCAGAGCACGGGCGCGGGCATCTTCTCGCGCTTGGCCTTCTTCATGCGGCGTCCGGCGACGACACCATAAAGTGCCGAGGCCGGGTAGAGCGCGAAGGCGCGCCAATCCGGCTTTTCCCACCAGAAAGGAGGCGCTTCGCTGGCCATCTCTACCTCCCGCCTGCGCCCTTGAGACGCGACTGAACGATCAGGGGATGAATGAAGGGCTCGAGTGACTTCAGCGTCCGGGCAAGCGCACCGCGCATCTCCTCGACCGTCGAAGCCCCTGCAGCCATCATGTCATGGCGAGCGATCTCGTTGCCGAGCAGGAAGTTGACCGCGCCGGCAAGCATGTCGCGGTCGCGTACGATCTTGGCGCCGCCACGCTCGATCAGCCGCTGATAGGTGTCGCGGAAGTTCTGGACGTTGCGGCCGGCGAGCACGGCGGTGTCGAGCATGGCCGGCTCGAGCGGATTCTGCCCGCCCGTCGAGGTCATCGAGCGCCCGACGAAGGCGATCTCGGTCAGCCGCAGGTAAAGCCCCATCTCGCCGATCGTATCGCCCAACAGGATGTCCGTGTCGGGCATGATGCGGTCGCCGGTGCTGCGCCGCGCCACGTTGAAGCCCATCGTCGCGAACTGCTCGAGCAGCGCAGGAGCCCTTTCAGGGTGACGTGGCACGATGATGGTGAGCAGCCCACGATGGCGGTTGCGCAGCATGGCGTGCACCTCTGCCGCCATGACCTCTTCGCCGTCATGGGTCGAGACCGCGGCCCAGGTCGGGCGGCGGTCGATCTGGCGCTGGACCGCATGCAGGGCGCGTTCGTCGACAGGCGGAGGTGGCGTGTCGACCTTGAGATTTCCGGAAACGGTCACCGGGCGGGCGCCGAGCGCGCGGAACCTCTCGCCATCGACCTCGGACTGCGCCACGACATGCGCCATGTTCTCGAACAAGGCCTCGGCAATGAAGGAGCGCTTCTTCCACGACTTGAACGAACGGTCCGACAGGCGTCCATTGACGAGGATCTGCGGCACGCGACGTGCGCCGAGTTCCAGGATCGTCATCGGCCAGATCTCGGATTCGGCGATGATCGCCAGGTCGGGATGCCAGTGGTCGAGGAAACGGCTCACCGCCGGCTTGAGGTCGAGCGGGACATATTGGTGGATGACGCGCCCACCGAGCCGCTCATCGGCAACCTGGGCCGAGGTCACGGTGCCGGTGGTCAGAACGATGTTGATGCCAAAGTCGAGGATGGACTCGATCAGCGGCACCACGGCAATGGTTTCGCCGACGCTGGCCGCATGGAACCAGATCAGCGGCCCTTCCGGGCGCTCGCGGCTGGCTACGCCATAGCGCTCGCGGCGGCGATTCTTGTCTTCCTTGCCCTTGGAGGCGCGCCAAGCAACGTAACCGCCGACCATTGGATAGGCAGCAGCGCCCGCATAACGGTAGGCTCCCAGTATCGTGCGGGCCCAGCGTTCGCTCATTTGTCGCTGTCCACCATGCGGTATGCCTGCTCGGTGGCGTAGTTGATGGCGGCCGTCAGTTCCTGACGCTTGCGCTCCATTTCGGCATCGTCAGCATCGGCAGGAACCTCGATCAACGGCGCCAGGAAAATAGCGCAGCGGCCGAATGGCAGGTTGATGGTGGTCTTATCCCAGCTCTTCTCCAGCACCTTGCGACGACTGGTGGCGATGGCTGCGGGCGCAATCGGGCGGCCGGACAAGCGCGCCAGAAGCACGATGCCCATGCCCGCGTCGCGCGGCGTGCCATGCGGAATGTCGGCGATCATGCAGACGTTCTTGCCTGCCTCGAGCGCTTTCTTGAGGCCGATCAAGGCAGTCGCGCCACCTTTTTCAACGCGCTTGGCGTCGCGGCCGCCGGAGCCGCGCACGGCCTCGATGCCGAACTTGTTGATGACAAGCGCATTCAACTCGGCGTCGGCACTGCGCGAGACCATGGCGACGAGGCCGCGTTGGCTCGGATACAGTGCCGGGGCCAAAAGATGCTGTCCGTGCCAGAGCCCGATGATCAGCGGCTCGCTGTCGGCATAGTCGCCGCCTGCGAGTTCGAACGAGCCCTTCGCGTAAGGGTTGGTCAGCTTGATGAAGCGCAGCGCACCTGCAAACAGGCTCGCAATCGCGCCCTTGGCAAAGCGCGACTTGGCGAGTGGTTCGCGAATGCGGCGCCAGAAACTCTTGGTCGCCGACTTGGCACGCTTCTTCTTCGCCGCAGGCCTCACGGCCGGCGACGCCATGCGGGACCGCTCCATCAGTTGCCGGCCGCCTTCGCGTCCGGCTCCAGCAGCCTGTGCAGATGCACGACGAAATAGCGCATATGCGCGTTGTCGACGCTCGCCTGGGCCTTGGCCTTCCACGCCAGTTCGGCCGACTTGTAGTCGGGGTAGATGCCGACGATGTCGAGCGCGTCGAGGTCGCGGAATTCCGTGCCGCCGAGCGTCTTCAGCTCGCCGCCGAATACCAGGTGCAAAAGCTGCTTCTTACCGTCTTCTTCGGCCATCTCAGTCCTTGATTCATCATATGCGGGGTCCGCCTGATCTAGACCAAAGCGGGCCGTTTTGGAACAGTTTCCAGTTTCTATTGCCCGTCGTGGGCTGCGATCACCTCGGCCATGGCGTCGAGCAGTTCGCCACTGCCGGCCATCAGCGCCCCATGGACGATTTTCTCGCCAGCAAAGGCAGGCAAGTGCCCGCTGCTGTCAAGCAGCCGGCCGCCTGCTTCGCTCAATATAAGCTCGGCGGCGGCAATGTCCCAGTCATGCGCGTTGGGCTTGACGAAGGTGGCGTCCAGCGCGCCGCTGGCAATCTTGGCGACGCGATAGGCAAGCGAAGGAATGTAGGCCTCGCGGTCGAGCCTGACCTGCCACTCCTCGGGCAGTCGGTCGATCATCGGCTTGGGCCCGGCGATGCTGAGCCGTTCACCGGCAGCACGAACAGCAATCCGGCGGCCATTGAGCCAGGCGCCGCCACCCGATGTCGCCCAATAGGTCTCTTCACGCGCCGGACATTCGAGCACACCAACCAGCGAGCGGCCATTCTCGACCACCGCGGCACTGACGCACCAGGCGGTCCTGCCCTCGACAAAGCCGCGCGTGCCATCGATGGGATCGACGACGAAGGTGCGGCGGGCTTTCAGGCGGTCGAGACTGTCGGCGGTCTCTTCCGACAGCCAGCCATAATCGGGCCTCGCCGCCATCAGCGTTTCGCGCAGGTAGCGGTCGGCGGCATAATCGGCTTCGCTGACCGGCGAGTTGCCGCCCTTGAACCACACTTCCGGGCTCTGGCGGAAATAGCGCATGGCGATACGACCCGCCTCGGCTGCCGCATCGCGCAGCAGTTCGAGGTCGGCAAGGATGTCGGCTTTGTCTGCGATCTCAGTTTCCGGCAAGGGTCATGCCTTCGATCAGCAGGGTCGGCGCCGCCGTGCCATAGTTGCGATCGAGGTCGCTTGCCGGCACCATGCGCAGGAACATGTCCTTCAGGTTGGAGGCGATCGTCACCTCCGACACCGGCCAGGCAAGCTCGCCATTCTCGATCCAGAAACCCGAAGCACCACGGCTGTATTCGCCGGTCACCATATCGACGCCCTGGCCGAAGACCTCGGTCACGTAGAAGCCGCTCTTCAGCGAACGGATCAGCTCCTCGGGCGACCTGTCGCCGGGCTCGATGGAGAAATTGGTCGAAGACGGCGAAACAGACGAGCCACCACGAACGCCGCGGCCGTTGGTGACGAGACCGAGTTCGCGGGCCGCCGACGTCGACAGGAACCAGTGATTGAGCACGCCGTTCTCGACCATCTTCAGCGTCGAGCCCTCGACGCCCTCGCCGTCGAAGGGACGCGATGCCTGGCCACGGCGCTTCAGCGGTTCGTCGACTGCCGTGATTGCGGCAGATGCCACCTGCTTGCCCATCATGTCGCGCAGGAAGCTGGTCTTGCGGGCAACCGACGCACCGTTGATCGCGCCGGCAAGATGGCCGGCGATGCCACGGGCAACGCGCGGATCGAAGACGACATCGACCGGGCCGGTGGCCGCCTTGCGCGCGTTCAGTCGCTTGACAGCGCGCTCACCTGCCTTGCGGCCGATTTCATCGGCGGCGTCCAGATCGGCAAAATGGGGACGCGAGGAATATTCATAGTCGCGCTCCATGGCCGTGCCCTCGCCGGCAATGACGCTGGCAGAGCGTGAAAAGCGCGAGCCGACATAATGGCCGACGAAGCCATGCGACGTCGCAAGCACCATGCCGCCCAGTCCGGAGGCCGCGCCCGCTCCGGACGAATTGGTGACGCCCTTGACGGCGAGAGCGGCTTCCTCGGCCGCAAGCGCATCTTCCTTGAGCTGCTCGGCGGAAACCACAGTTGCATCGAACAGGTCGAGATCGACCTGCGACTTGGCCAACTGCGACGCATCGGCCAGTCCCTGGAAAGGATCTTCAGGCGACACCCTGGCCATGGCCACCGCACGCTCGGCCAACGTCTTCGGGTCAGACGAAGCGTTGGCGGAGACACTCGCCACCCGCTTGCCAATGAAGACGCGGAGCGAAACATCCTCGCTCTCGGACGATTCGGTGCCCTCGACCTTGCCGAGACGCACCGAAACACTGGTGGAGCGTCCACGCACCGCCACCGCATCGGCTGCGTCGGCACCGGCTCTTTTTGCAGCCTCGACGAGGCTCGCCACCCGGTCGGCCAATTTCGCGGCGTCGTTGGTATCGTTCATGAGCGTGTTCCGATTGCTTGCGGCTCTTCCGGCACCCGGGGCGCGCGGCCTGTACCACCCATCTATTGTCCCTGACCGCCTTGTGCAATGGGCGGACGCGTGATCAAACGGCCTCGCAGCGGCTTCTCGCCGTCGAAATCATTGGGAAATCAGCATGTCCAGTCAGCCGCAGGCCGCAATGCCGGCCAAATTCACCACCGGTTCGACCATGCGACACGTCATCGTGATGACGGCGACCGGTTCGGTGGGGCTGATCGCCATCTTCATCGTCGACGCGCTGAACCTGTTCTACATTTCCATGCTCGGCATCGAGGAATTGGCTGCAGCCGTCGGTTTTGCTTCGACACTGCTGTTTTTCACCGTCTCGATTTCGATAGGCTTCACCATCGCCTGCGGCGCGCTCGTTGCCCGCTGCCTCGGGCGCGGCCAGCGCGACGAAGCCGCGCGCATGGGCGGCGCCTCGATGGTGTTCATGGGGCTAGCCACGCTTCTGGTCACGGTCGCTACGATGCCGTTCCTGCGCCCGCTGCTTTCGATGCTGGGCGCAACAGGGGCGACACTCGATCTCTCCACCCGCTTCCTGCAGATCGTCATGCCGTCTTTCCCGATCATGGCGCTCGGCATGTGCGCCACAGGCATCCTGCGTGGCGTCGGCGACGCACGCCGGGCCATGTATGTGACGCTCGGCGCCGGCGTCGCCGCGGCGATCTTCGACCCGCTACTGATCTTCGGCTTCGATCTCGGTCTCGACGGCGCGGCCATTTCCACCGCTCTTTCGCGCTGCGTGATGCTCGCCATCGGGCTTCATGGCGCCCACGTCGTGCACAAGTTGATCAAGCTGCCTGACCTGACCGAACTGCGTGCGGCGGTGAAGCCCTTCTTCGCCATCGGCCTGCCGGCGATGTTGACGCAGGTCGCCACCCCCGTCGGCAACGCCTTCGTGACAATCGAGATCGCCGCCTTCGGCGACCAGGCGGTGGCCGGTTGGGCGATCATCGGCCGGCTGGTGCCGGTCGCTTTCGGCGTCATCTTCGCGCTGTCCGGCGCGGTCGGGCCGATCCTCGGGCAGAACTACGGCGCGCGCAAATTCGATCGCCTGACATCTACCATGCGCGACAGCCTGCTCTTCACCATCGGCTACGTGCTTGTGGTCTGGGCATTGCTCGCCGCCTTCGCCCATCCCATTGCCAGCGCCTTCGGCGTGCATGGCGTGGCGCGCGATCTGGTCGTGTTCTTCTGCCTCTTTGCTGCCGGCAGCTTCCTGTTCAACGGCGCGATCTTCGTGTCGAGTGCTGCCTTCAACAATCTCGGCTATCCGACCTATTCGACCGTCTTCAACTGGGGCCGCTCGACACTTGGAGTCATGCCCTTCGTCTGGGTTGGCGCGCATTACTGGGGCGCGACCGGCGTCATCGCCGGCTGGGGCCTTGGCGCCGTGGTCTTCGGCGTCGTGTCGATGCTGGTCTGCTTCCGCGTGGTGCGGGCGATCGCCAGTGAGCCGATGCATGTGGAAGAGCCGGTGCCCGCGCCGCCGCCGGCAGCACAGTCGCCCTTCTCCACAGGCAAGGCCTCGACCCTGCAGTAGTCGCTACTGCAGGATTTCGTCCACGGCGCGCTTGAGTTCGTCCTTGAGCGCCACCGTCTCGGCCATGACCTGGTCGATCTTGAGGAAATCAAGCGCCCGGAAGCGGGAAACCGGGGGTCTGAGGAAGATGTCCGGCTGGCTCTGGCTCAGCTTGTTGGCAATGATCGACTGCATCATCAGCTGCGTTGCGCCGAACATCAGATCGATGGAATTGGGCATCTTGCGGCCGTTTTCGAACGGCGCGCCAACGACGTCGATGGCGATGATGTGGTCGGCCAGGCCATCGAGCAGGTCGAACGGCACCGGATTGTAGATGCCGCCGTCGATATAGAGCGTGTTGCCACGCGTCACCGGCTTGAAGACCGCAGGAATGGCCGCCGATGCAGCGAGCGCCGAAAACAGGTCGCCCTGGTCGAACACCGCGAGGCTGTGGCCGAAGTAGTCGGTTCCGGTGACCTTGAGCGGTATCTTCAGCTCCTCGAATGTCGAAGGCACCGACTCCGGCAGGAATGCCTTGACGATACGTTCGACATTGAACTGGGTGACCCGGATACCGCTTTCGACCATTTCCGACAGCGTGCCGGGACGTGCCCGCCACATGCGCGACGCCAACTCGGAGGCGCTGCCGAGCGCGCGCCGCGAATGTTCGTGAATCTCCTTGCCGGTCATGCCGGCGGCCATGCCGGCACCCATGATGGCGCCGATCGACGACCCGGCTATTGCGACCGGCTTGATGCCGAGTTCATCCAGCGCCTCGATGACATGGATATGAGCGAGCCCGCGCGCGCCGCCGCCCCCCAAGGCGAGTGCGAAAGTGTTGCTCAACCCTTGCCCTCCGCAGCCATGGGACCGAGGATCATCACCGCAGGATCGACCGACAGGAGCTTGCGTGCAACTGCCTTCACCTGGTCGAGCGTGACCGAATTGATGATGTCGATACGGCGCTGCATATAGTCGATGCCGAGCTTGTCCACCTGGAGATCGACCAAGGTTCCGGCAATCGCGCTGGAAGAATCCAGATTGTTGATGGCGTAGGCGCCGAGAAGATACTTCTTGGCGGCATCGAGTTCGGCCTGCGTCGGCCCGTCCTCCGCCATCTTGCGGATGACGTCGCGCATCACGCCGAGCGTTTCGGCGGAGCGGTCCGAGCGGGTCGCAGTCGAGACAACCAGCGATGACGCGTACTTCTGGTTGATCAGGGCCGAGCTGACGCTGTAGGCCAGCCCGCGCTTCTCGCGCACCTCATCGAACAGGCGGGACGAGAATGTGCCGCCGCCGAGAATCTGGTCCATCAGCGCGGCAGCCATGAAGTCAGGCTCCTCGCGCGGAACGCCCGGATAGACAAGCTGAAGCGACGTCTGCGGCAACGGATACTTGACATGCATCTGCTGGCCGAGCTTGGGTTCGACCTTCTGGACCGGCTTGAGCGCTGACTTTTCGGGCAGGTCGCCAAAAAGCTCATCCAGCCTCTTCTTCAGCGTGTCGGCGTCGATGGCGCCGACGACGGCAACACGGAGATTGTCGCGGGCAAAATTGGCCTTGTGGAAGGCAACCAGATCGTCGGCAGTGATCGTCGCCAGCGACTTCTCGGTGCCCATATCCGGGCGGGCATAGGGGTGATCGGTGTAGATCGCCTCGGCCCATTTGCGCGCGGCCTGCGTCTCGGGATCTCGTGCATTCGCAACGATACCGGAGACGACCTGGGCGCGGATACGATCGATCGGCGCCTGGTCGAAGCGCGGTGTCTCCACCGCCAGCTTCAGAAGCTCGAAGGCTTCGTCCTGTCGGTCTGCGAGCATCCGCATCGCGCCGCCGACTGCGTCGTTGCTCTCGTTGAAGCTCATTTCCGCGCCGGCTTCGTCGAGTTTGGTCTGGAAGGTGTTGCTGTCGAGGTCGCCGGCACCTTCGTCGAACAGACCGGTCATCAGATTGGCGAGACCTTCCTTGCCGGCGGGGTCCTGCGAACTGCCACCGTCGAAGCGGAAACGGATCGCGATGATCGGCACCGAGTAATCTTCCACCAGCCAGGCGGTGATGCCCTTTGCAGATGTCACCTCCTGAATGCGGACCTCGGCGCGCGCCGCCACCACTGCCGGCAGGACCAGAAACACCATCGCCAGTGTCAAGGTCGTTGCCGAAACGAAGAGCCTGAAACGCATTGCCATGAACGTGCTCATCGGGTCACTTCTCTGCCGTATCAGCCGGCAGCAGATAGCCGGCGACCGAATGGTCGGGATTGAGGTACTTTGCGGCAACCGCCTTGACCTGTTCAGCGGTGACCGCGCGGATGCGCTCTGGCCAGCGCTCAATGTCGGCAACCGTGCCACCGGTTGCCAGCGTGCTGCCATAGATGTTGGCCATGCTCGACTGATTGTCACGGGCAAAGATCATGGCGCGGACAAAACGGTCCTTGGCCTTGTCCAGTTCGTCCCTGGTGACGCCGTCATTGATGATACGATGGATTTCAACATCGATCGCGGCCTCGACCTGTTCGAGCCCCTCCTCGCCGCGCGGTGCGCCGAAAACGCCGAAGCTTGTTTCGCCCACCATCGTGCCCTCGAAATAGGCGCCCGCCGATGAGGCTATGCCGTCCTTGACCACCAGGCTCTGGTAAAGCCGGCTGCGGTTGCCGCCGCCGAGGATTTCGGACAGGACGTCAAGCGCCTCGGCCTCGCCGTCCTTCGCCGTCTGGTAGGACGGCACGACCCACGCCTTCGAGAAGCTCGGCACCGACACGCGCTCGTCCTTCAGCTCGACCGTGCGCTTGGTGTTCTGCTCGGGCTCGGCGGGACGCACGCGCGGCGGCAGATCCGGTCCGCGAGCGATCTTACCATAAGTCTTCTCGGCCAGCGCCTTGACCGCTTCCGGCTCGACATCGCCCGCCACGATCAGGATCGCGTTATTGGGCGCATAGTACTTGTTGTAAAACTCGGTCGCATCGGTGCGGTTGAGCTTCTCGATCTCGTTCATCCAGCCGATGACAGGGAAACGGTAGGGCTCGTTCTGGAAGAGAGTCGCGTCGACCTCCTCGCTGAGCAGCGCGCCGGGATTGCTGTCGATGCGCGAACGGCGCTCCTCGAGGATCACGTCGCGCTCGGGCCCGATCACCGCGTCTGTCAGCACGAGATTGCGCATGCGGTCGGCCTCGTAGCTCATCATGGTTTCGAGCGCGGCAGGCGTAACCGTCTGGTGATAGGCCGTGTAATCGTAAGTGGTGAAGGCATTTTCGCTGCCGCCGATCTCGGCCACCTTCTGGCCGAACTCGCCCGCCTTGTGATTAGTCGTGCCCTTGAACATCAGATGTTCGAAGAAATGGGCGATGCCGGACTTGCCGGGCGCTTCGTCGGCACTGCCGACCTTGTACCAGACCATGTGGGTGACGATCGGAGCGCGATGGTCGGGAATGACCACGACCTGCATGCCATTATCAAGAGTGTAGCTGGAGACGGCCCATTCCTTGCTGGGCGCCTCCGCCAACGCCGGCGCTGTCCAGGCCAGGCCAAGAGCGAGTGCCGCCGGCAGCGAGCCTTTCGCTCGCATGAATCCGAATATCATCGATTGCCTCTGAATATGGACGCGCTCGCCTTATAGGCTCCGTCGAAATGCGGCGGGAAGTGAATTGTTGGTAATCTTCGCCGCCGAAAAAGGCCGAAGTCAGGCGCAATGGCTATTCGGCTTCGATGAAGCGAACCACGGTTTCGCCATAAGAGCGTTCGTCGACGACCGAAAAGCCCGGGCCGGGCTCGAAAGCAACCGAAGCCGTTTCCTCGACGACGCAAAGCGCGCGCGGCGCCAGCCAGCCGCCGGCGCGGGCCGAGCGCAGGGCACGTTCGCCAAGTCCCTTGCCATAGGGCGGATCGGCAAAGACGAGGCCGAACGGCCCCAGCGTGCCGGCGTCACCAAGGCCAGTTGCATCGCGGCGAAAGATCTTGGTGCGGCCTGTCAGCCCGAAGGTCTCGACATTGGTGCGGATCAGGCCGCGCCCCTCGGCCGTTTCCTCGATGAAGACGCAGTAGGACGCGCCGCGCGACAGCGCCTCGATGCCGAGCGCACCTGTGCCGGCAAAGAGGTCGAGCACCCGCGCGCCTTCGAGCCGATCGCCGAAACGGTGCGCGAGCACATTGAAGACGGCCTCGCGCGCCCTGTCGGTCGTCGGACGGATGGCGTGATCGCGCGGCGTGGCCAGAGCCCGGCCGCGCAATTCACCGCCGACTACGCGCATCAGCCGCGGCCCTTGCGCGGACCACCAGGCTTGCCGCCACGCGGTACGCCGCCGGCCGGCCTGTCGCCTCTGGGCTTGTCAAAGCGCGGCTTGTCGGAGCGCGGCCTGGCCGCGGCGTCAGCCTTGGCCTTTTCGCTCTGCGGACGTGCGCCCGGCGCCATCCAGACATTGGCCTTGCGTGCGCCGGGGGTTTCGAACGGCTTCTTCTCGCGCTCGTCGCCCTTCTTGCCGCCGAACTTTGGACGATCGCCAAAGCTGGGCTTGTCGCCAAATTTGGGCTTATCACCAAACTTGGGCTTGTCGCTGAACCTTGGCTTGTCACCAAATCCAGGCTTGTCGCCGAAGCTGGGGCGCTCGGTCGACAGGCGGCCCAGCACCTCCTCACGGTGACGCTCGCGATCGCGCTTGCGGTTCTTGATCAGGCCGCCCTCGCCGATGTCGAGACGGGCGGCACGCGGCGCGCGCGGCGCATCGTCGTCGCGACGTTCCTCGCGGCGGAACGTCGGTTTGTTGGAGAAAGGCTTGACGATGTCGGCGTCGAAATTGGCACCCGACTCCTCGATCAGACGCTCGCCGAGCTGGTCTCGCAGCATCTTGCCCTTGATCTCCTGGACGTGGCCTTCCGGCAGCTCGCCGAGCTGGAAGGGGCCGTAGGAGATGCGGATGAGGCGGTTTACCTCGAGGCCGAGCGCACCGAGGATGTTCTTGACCTCGCGGTTCTTGCCTTCGCGCAGGCCAATGGTGATCCAGGCGTTGGAGCCCTGCTCGCGATCGAGCGTCGCTTCGACCGAACCGTAGAAGATGCCATCGATGGCAATGCCATCCTTGAGCTCGTCGAGCTGCTTCTGCTCGATCTTGCCGTGAACGCGCACGCGATAGCGGCGCAGCCAGCCGGTTGCCGGCAGCTCGAGCACGCGCGACAGCCCGCCGTCATTGGTGAGCAGCAGCAGGCCCTCGGTGTTGATGTCGAGACGGCCGATGGTCATCAGGCGCGGCAGTTCGGCTGGCAGAACGTCGAAGACGGTCTTGCGGCCTTCCGGGTCGCGATTGGTTGTCACCACGCCGGCCGGCTTGTGGAACAGGAACAGCCGGGTGCGCTCGATCGGCGGAATCTCGGTACCGTCGAGGAAGATGACATCGTCGGGCATCACGTTGAACGCCGGCGACGAGAGCACCTTGCCGTTGACCTTGATGCGGCCGGCGGCGATCAGCTCCTCGGCATCGCGACGCGAGGCGATGCCGGCGCGCGCCAGGCGCTTGGCAATGCGCTCGCCCGGCTCCGCTGCGTCCTCGGCACCGCGCGAACGCGGCTTGAATCCATCTGCCTTGGGGCGGTGGTCGCCATCGGGGCGCGGACGGAACGCCCTCGCCTCGCCGTCGCGCTTTTCGTAGGGCCTGCCCTCGGGGCGCGGCCCCTTGCGGAACGGACGGTCGCCGCCTTCAGCGCGAGCTTCGCCGTCGCGCGGGCGGAATTCGCGGTGCGGACGGTCGCCGCCTTCAGCGGGACGCGGACGATAAGGCTTGTCGCCACCAAAGGAACGGCCGCCCTCGCGCTTCTCATAAGGCTTGCCTTCGGGACGCGGGCCCTTGCGGAACGGACGCTCGCCGCCCTCGGCGCGAGCTTCGCCGTCGCGCGGACGGAATTCGCGATGCGGACGCTCGCCACCTTCCGTCGGACGCGGACGATAAGGCTTATCGCCACCAAAGGAGCGGCCGCCCTCGCGCTTCTCATAGGGCCTGCCCTCGGGACGCGGGCCCTTGCGGAACGGGCGCTCGCCGCCCTCAGCGCGAGCTTCGCCGTCGCGCGGGCGGAACTCGCGGTGCGGGCGCTCGCCCCCCTCAGCTGTACGCGCACGATAGGGCCTGTCGCCGCCTTCACGCTTCTCGTAGGGCTTGCCCTCGGGGCGTGGCCCCTTGCGGAACTGTGCCGACGAGCGCTCGGGACGTCCCTCGCCGTCGCGCGGCCGGAAGTCGCGCTTCGGACGCTCACCGCCCTCAGCACCTTCAGCACGCTTCACGAACGGCTTCTTGGCGAAGGGCTTGCCGCCGCCTTCGCTGCGCGGCTTGCCGAATTTCTTGGGTCCCGCATCGCGGCTGCCTGCGCCGCCAGGCTTCGAGCCGCCCTTGCGCGGGAATTTCTTTCGATCGTCGTCCATGGTGGCCTTTGCCCTTTTCGGCGGCTAGATAACAGGAAGCTAAGGGGTTAGCGAGGGGTAACAGGATGGTTGAGGCGTGAAACGACCGGACTTCATGGCGCAGGCCTTCGCCGAAGCCGAGGCAGCAGCCGCGCGCGGCGAGGTCCCGATCGGCGCAGTGATCGTGCGCGGCACCGAAATTGTTGCACGTGCCGGCAACCGCACCCGCGAACTCAACGACGCCACAGCACACGCAGAGATACTGGCGATCCGCGAAGCGTGTGAGCGGCTCGGCCAGGAGCGGCTCACCGGGCTGGACCTTTACGTGACGCTCGAGCCCTGCACGATGTGCGCCGCCGCGATCTCGTTTGCCCGCCTGCGCCGGCTCTATTTCGGCGCGGCTGATGACAAGGGCGGCGCGGTGGTCAGCGGCGTCCGCTTCTACACCTCCCCGACCTGCCATCACGCGCCAGACGTCTATGCCGGCATCGGCGAAACACGCGCCTCCGAGATGCTTAAGGGCTTCTTCAAGGACCGGCGCGAGGACTAGTCGCCTTCCAAAAACGACAACGCCCTGAACCAGTCAGGGCGTTCGCTCAGTCTGCACATGCAGTCCGGATCAGAACGGCCACCAGCTGCTGCCCTTCTGGGCGAGCTTCTTCTTGCGGCGTTCCTTCTTGATCTCGTCTTCACCGAGCTCGTCCTGGGCCGCAGTCGCCGCAGCCTGGCGATAGGCCAGCGGCGGCTCGCTGAGATATTTGCGGGTCGTGGTGCTGCCCTGCTTGTTCTCACGCAAACGACGCTCGATCTCGATCTTGCGCTGGGCCGGCGTCCACTTGCTCATATCGGGGCCGTTCAGCGACGCCATGTCGTTGATGACCTGTGGCTCGAAATTCGGATTGTCGCGATTCTTGGTTGCGTCGTCGCGAATGCGGGCGCGGCGCGCCTCAGGCGATTCGGGCCAGTCGGCACTTGCAGTGGTGACGATATTGTCCTGCGGTGCCGGCAGTGCAGCAGCCGTCCCGGTTTTCGGCTTCACCAGATCGGGGCGCGGCTTGTACTCGATGTTGTTGGTCTTCGGCTTCAGCGACACGATGTTGGTCAGGTCGGACGCAAGCTGCTCGGTAGCGCTCTTGTCAGTACCGTAGGTCGGCGAGCTCACGCAGCCCGACAGCGCCAGGCCGGAAACGGCGAGCGACGCAAACAAAGCTGCGCGCGCGCTGATGCGGTCCGTCATGCCATTGATTTTCACTCGAACGCCTCTCGCTAGATGCCGGCTGATGCCGGGTCCCCGATCCGTCTTGCTCATCCGACGGAATTCCGGCGACAATTTGTCTGCCGGAGTTTTGCGCTTTTACCTTAACGACCGGTCAAGGGCAACGACCGGAGGGCGATCACCACCCGGTCGTTGCATTTTCGTCACCGGCTACAGCCGGCCGAGCCGCTGCAACTCGTGCAGGGCAACTGCGTCACGCGCCGATACGTCAGCGAAAGCGGCGTCCGAACCGACATCGTCGGTATAGCGCCAGGAGCGCGCGCACTTCACGAGCCCGCGGCCTTCCGCCTTTTCGACCACGACAGCCACGCCAGGAACCTCGCGGAGGGCGAAGGCATCGGCAGGTGCGTCGTCATGCGAGATGACGAGATCGCTGGTGATGCTGATTTCGGCCAGGTCGATGCCGGCGAGAGCCTCTTCAAGCGCAGGATCGCTCATGTAGACGACCGGAACAGCCTCCAGCGACGAGCCGATGGTCTTCTTGGCACGCTCGAGCTCCAGGGCGCCTGTCACAACGCTGCGAACATGGCGGATCTTGCGCCACTTCTCTGCCAGCGCCTCGTCGCGCCAGGCAGCCGGCACGTCGGGGAACTGCTCGAGATGCACAGACTCGACCTCAGGATGGCGCTCCAACCATGCCTCTTCGGTGGTGAAGGGCAGCATCGGCGCCAGCCATTTGACCAGGCAGTTGAACAGCTCGCGCACGACGTGGACGGCAGCCTTGCGACGCACGCTCGACGGAGCGTCGCAATAGAGCACGTCCTTGCGGATGTCGAAGTAGAAAGCCGAGAGCTCGACGACCATGAAGTCGATCAGCGCACGGGTGATGCGCTTGAACTCAAAGTCGTCATAACCCTTGCGAACCAGTGCATCGAGTTCGGAGAGCCGGTGCAGCATCAGCCGCTCCAGTTCCGGCATCTCTGCCAGCGCTATCTCCTCGCCGTCGTCATGGGCGAGCGTGCCGAGCATCCAGCGGATGGTGTTGCGCAGCTTGCGATAGGCGTCGATGTTGGTCTGCAGCACGTTCTTGCCGAGGCGCTGGTCTTCCCAATAGTCCGTGGTCATGACCCACAGGCGCAGGATGTCGGCGCCCGACTGCTTCATGACGTCCTGCGGCACGACCGTGTTGCCGAGCGACTTGGACATTTTGCGGCCTTCCTCGTCCATGGTGAAGCCATGGGTGACGACCGTGTTGTAGGGCGCGCGGCCACGCGTGCCGCAGCTTTCGAGCAACGACGAGTGGAACCAGCCACGATGCTGGTCCGAGCCCTCAAGGTAGACATCGGCCGGCCACTTCATGTCAGGACGGTCTTCCAGCGTGAACACATGCGTCGAGCCCGAGTCGAACCAGACGTCGAGGATGTCCATCACCTGCGTCCACGGCTCGTTGGCGCGCGAACCCAGGAAGCGCTCGCGCGCGCCCTCGGCGAACCAGGCGTCGGCGCCCTCGGCTTCGAAGGCCTCGACGATACGGGCATTGACCGCCTCGTCTTTCAGCACCTTGCCGTCGGCGTCCGCAAAGATGGCGATCGGCACGCCCCAGGCGCGCTGGCGCGACAGCACCCAGTCGGGGCGATCCTCGATCATCGCGCGCAAACGGGTCTGGCCGGCTGACGGCACGAAGCGCGTGTCGTCGATGGCCTGGAGCGCGCGGCTACGCAGCGTCGTGCCATCGCCCAATTGCTTGTCCATGTAGACGAACCACTGCGGCGTGTTGCGGAAGATGATGGGTTTCTTCGAACGCCAGCTGTGCGGATAGCTGTGTTTGAGACGGCCACGCGCAAACAGCGCTCCGCGCTTGATCAGTTCTTCGATCACCGCCTTGTTGGCGTCGCCCTTCTTGCCATGGTCGTCGATGACGCGGGCTGCCCCACCTTCGCGATCGGGACCGAAGCCGGGAGCGTCCTTGGTCAGGAAGCCGGCATCGTCGACGGTGAAGGGGATCGCAGGATCGATGCCGCGCTTCTCGAGTTCGGCAACCGCATCCATCCACGCATCGAAATCCTCGCGGCCGTGGCCGGGCGCGGTGTGCACGAAGCCGGTGCCGGCGTCGTCGGTGACATGGCCGCCAGACAGCATCGGAACCGGGAATTCATAGCCCCCGCCAAGGCCTTCGAGCGGATGCGAAAGCACAAGCTTTCCAAGCTCTTCACCAGAGATACTGCGAAGCTGATTCAAAGTGACCTTGGCCTTGGTCGCAGCTTCTTCGGCAAGCGCTTCGGCAAAGATCAGCTTTTCACCCGGCTGTGGGCCGAAGTCGTTCTCGGCGGCGGTGACCTCGTAGAGACCGTAGGCGACGCGCGTCGAATAGGCGACCGCACGGTTGCCAGGGATGGTCCAGGGCGTGGTCGTCCAGATGACGACATTCGCACCGGCCAGAGCATCCGAGCCAGATGCCACCGGGAACTTCACCCAGATCGTGTCGCTCTCGTAGTCCTGATACTCGACTTCGGCCTCGGCGAGTGCCGTGCGCTCGACCACCGACCACATCACCGGCTTGGAGCCGCGATACAGCTGGCCCGACATGGCGAACTTCAACAGTTCGCCGGCGATGCGCGCCTCGGCGTGGAAGTTCATGGTCGTGTAGGGGTTCTTGAAATCGCCGACGACGCCGAGCCGCTGGAACTCGGCTGCCTGAACGCCAATCCAGCCCGCGGCGAATTCACGACATTCCTTGCGGAACTCGTTGATCTCGACCTCGTCCTTGTTCTTGCCGGCGGCGCGATACTTCTCCTCGATCTTCCACTCGATCGGCAGGCCGTGGCAGTCCCAGCCCGGCACGTAGTTCGAGTCGTAGCCGCGCATCTGGAACGAGCGGGTGATGACGTCCTTGAGGATCTTGTTCAGCGCATGGCCGATGTGGATGTTGCCGTTGGCGTAGGGCGGGCCATCGTGCAGGACATACTTCTCACGGCCGGCCGCGCTCTCGCGCAGGCGCTTGTAGAGGTCCATTTTCTGCCAGCGGGCGACCGTCACCGGCTCCTTCTCCGGCAGGCCGGCGCGCATCGGAAACTCCGTCTGCGGCAGGTAAAGGGTCTTGGAATAGTCGATCTTTGCGGACGTATCGGTCATCTGTCTTGCCATCGCCTTGCCCGGCAATCTTGCCACGGGCTCAAACTGTCATGATCTGGAAAATGGCGCCATGCGGCGCACAAGCAAAGTCGTCCCGGACTTGCGGACGCGTCAACGCGCCCGGAAGGCCGGGCCCGTAATTCGTATGGCAATCGCGAAGACGGGCGCCAGAAATCTCATGGCCGCGCTTTTAGCGGAGGCGAGGCGCGGAATAAAGCGTCTAATTCGCCGAAATCAAAGGTTGAAGTCGAAGCGGTAGCTTGTCGACACGCCGATGGTCAGCTGATCGCGCGAGCCGCGCTCCTTGACGATGGAAGAATCGGCAGCAGGCCCCATCAGCCGCGCATATTCACCGAACAAGCTGGCCGTGATGTTGTCGGTCGCTTTCCAGGTAATCGCGCCGCCGACGCCAGCCGACCTCATGCCGCCGCCAGGCTTGTATTCGCTGAGCCCGGAATCGACTGCTTCCTGCGCATTGACGCCATAATAGGCGTCGAAATAATCCGCCGTGGCGAAGGACGCGCGCGGGCCACCGGAAACACGGATGGCCGGTGTCACGTCATGGAAGGCGTCGACCGAAATGTCGGCAACGACGCCGTTGTGCGAGCGGATCCCGTGGCGCACCTCGGCGCGGGCGCGCATCCAGTCGGTGGGATAGAATTCGAAGAAACCGCCGACCTCACCGCCCCACTTGACGTCATGCAGGCCCTGCAACTCGTCCTTGGCGTCGCGGCCGAAGATGATCTTACCGCTCAGGCCGGCGCGGATGCCGCCATCGTCGATCAAGGCGAGTGAGATGTTGTCGTTGCGCGAGGAGAAACGTGTCTCGCTGCCGGCCTTGCCGAGCGAGATGATGGGCACGGCACTCAGCATGTATTTCTTCGAGCCTTCGAAGCTCGGGGCAACCATGCCGGTGGCGCCGACAGTGAGATACCAGTCGCCCTTCATCCAGCCGAAAGCGCCGCCCTCGCCTGCCGACGCAGGAACAGCAGACAAGGCAAGCACGGAGGCTGCCGCCGAAATACGAGCGAAAGTAACCATCACAACCCCGCGTACACGAAACATATCAGTCAGGACACCCCCGGGTTTGGCGCAAGTTCGGTAAAATTTGATTTAAATTCTTGATCTGGCGCAAGGTTTGGCCGGTTGCAAACGCATGAGAATGCTGGACGGACTCAACTGCCGGTACTAGCGTTCATGCGTGGCTTGCGGCCATGCATAGATGACAGGCAACTTTTGAAGGAGAAGGACCGATGGCAATTTCCGATCAAATGCCCGGCGGCGACGTCGCTGCGTTGCGCTCCAAATGGGGCTGGTTCGTCCTGTTGGGCGTTGCACTCCTGGTGCTCGGCGTGATTGCCGCCGGCAACCTTCTGGTAGCGACGGCAGCTTCGATCTTCTTCGTCGGAACGATGATGATCATTGGCGGCATCGTCGAGATCGTCCACGCCTTTGGCGTGAAGGGCTGGGGCACCTTCTTCTGGTGGCTGCTCAGCGGCATCCTGTATGTCGTTGCCGGTTACCTGGCCTTCGCCAACCCGGTGCTTGCGGCAGGCGTCATGACGCTCTTCCTCGCCATCAGCCTGATTGCATCCGGGCTCGTGCGCATCTGGATCGGCTTCAGCGGACGTGGCGTCGAGGGCTGGGGCTGGGTCATCGCCGGCGGCATCATCACCGTGCTTGCCGGCCTGATCATCGCCAGCGGCTGGCCGGTCAACAGCCTGTGGATCCTTGGCCTGTTCCTGGCCATCGACCTGATCTTCCAGGGTGTGACCTATATCGGCTTCGGCTTCGGCCTGAGGCGCACCTAGAAGGCGATGGCCCGATCCAGTTCCGAGAGAGGGCGCACGGCAGACAACAGCGCCCTCGCCTCGGCCTCGTCCAGCTTCATCTGGGCGACCAGCGGGTCGAGGCCATCGAATTTGATCTCGCCCCTGAGGTAACCGAAGAACGACACCGAGGCGATCTCGCCATAGAGATCCCCCGAGAAATCGAAGACGAAAGTCTCGAGCAGTGGCGCGAGATTGTCGCCGACCGTGGGACGGCGGCCGAAGCTCGCCACGCCGTCATGAAGCGTGCCGTCGGCACGGCGAAAACGGACGGCATAGATGCCCTCTTTCAGCGTGGTCTCCGGCGAAAGCTGCATGTTGGCGGTCGGAAAGCCCAGCGTGCGGCCGAGCTGCGCGCCGCCAACCACCTCGGCCTCGACCGTATAGCGGTAGCCGAGCAAGCCCGCAGCCTCCGCCGCCTCGCCTTGGGTCAGCAATTCGCGAATGCGGCTCGAAGAAACGATCTCGGCGCCTTCGTCGCGGAAAGCATCGACCAGCGTCACGCCAAAGCCGTGGCGCTCGCCCGATTCCATCAGGAAGGCCGGGCCGCCCTGACGGTTCTTGCCGAAATGGAAATCGAAACCGGTGACGACATGGCTGATGCCGAGCTGGTCCTGCAATATGGCCGTAACGAAATCCTCGGCCGACTGGCTCGAAAACGCGCGCGTGAACGGCCGTTCGATGACGCCGTCGAAGCCAAGCGCCTCGATGAGGCGCGCCTTCACATGCGGCGGCGTCAGCACAAACAGCGGAACGTTGGGGCGGAACACTTTTCGCGGATGCGGCTCGAAGGTAAGCACCAGCGCCGGAACGCCCCGGCGACGTGCTTCTTCAAGGGCGCGCTCCAACACGGCCTGATGGCCGCGGTGGATACCGTCGAAATTGCCGATGGCAACGACCCCGCCGCGCAGCCGTGCCGGGACCGGTTCCTCGCCAGAAACGCGCAGAAAAGCCTCTGCCATCTTGCTGCCTAACGAAGCCTCGGAATGGTGGCAACCGGCGCGTAGCCGTGCTTGTCGAGGAAGGCCGCAAGCCGCGCCGGATCGGGATCGTGCGGCTCGCCATAGTCGCGGGCGTGGATACCGCCTGACACGTAGAGGACGTCGATACCATTGTCGGCGGCGCCCTTGACGTCGGTCACCATGCCGTCGCCGATGGCGAGTGCCTCGGCCTTGGCCACTTCGCGACCGAGCACTTCACCGGCGGCCTGGAGTGCTGCTTCGTAGATCGGGCGGTGCGGCTTGCCGGAGACAAGCGTGCGTCCGCCGAGCTGGCCATAATCGCGAGCGAGCGCGCCGGCGCACCAGATCAGCTGATGGCCGCGCTCGACGACGATATCGGGGTTGGCGCAGATGAAAGGCAGATCGCGGGCGCGCAGGCGGCGCAGCATTTCCGCATAGTCGTCAGGCGTCTCGATCTCGTCGTCGAACAGGCCGGTGCAGACCACCGCAGACGCCTCGAATTCCTCGACCAATTCGACGTCGAGTCCGTCATAGAGCGCATAATCGCGCTCGGGGCCGATATGGAACACCTTACGCGGGCCGGAACGTATCAGGTCACGGGTCACGTCACCCGATGTCACGACCCTGTCCCAGGCTGTTTCAGGAACACCGAGATTGGCAAGCTGTGCGATCACGCCGTCGCGCGGACGCGGAGCGTTGGTGATCAGGATCACGGCCACGCCCTTGTCTCGGGCCGCAGCAAGGGCGGCGGCCGCCTCCGGGAAGGCGCTGACGCCATTGTGGATCACGCCCCAGACGTCGCAGAGCAAGGCTCTGTAGCCGCCAGTGAGTGCCTCAAGCGACGCGATTGATTGCGGCATACCCGCCATGGCCAGTCCTTCGATCCATCCCCTAGGGAAAGCCAGGTCGAGCGACCGGGCAGCCCGGAATTATCCGAACCCTGCGCGCCTGTCACGAGCTTTCGCCCGCATCTTGCTACGGCCGGTCTGGGCATCAGTGGCATAACGGCTCGCAGGTCCTGGCATCGATTGGTTATCGCCATGCTAATCCAAGCGCCGCATTTTGCGTCATTTAAGGAACCGCAAATTTAACGTTTCCATGGAATTGTCCGGAGCTTGTGCTTGGGGACTATCTGATGATCCGCAAATTCCTGAAGGACACGCGTGGCAACTACGCGATCATGACCGTTGCTGCCATGGTGCCGATCATGGGAGCGCTGGCGCTCGCCATCGACTATGCGGAGATGTCGCGACAGCGTGAGATCACGCGCAACGCGCTCGATGCCGCGGGCATCGCAACCGCGCGACAACTGATCGGCGGGGCGACTGACGATCAGCTCAAGGCTTATGCGCTCGATTTTTTCAAGATCAACCTGAACGGCATCGACCCAAACAAGACCACACTCACCGTGACGCTACCAAACAACAGTGCTGGCGGCGGTACGCTCAAGCTTGAAGCCAATCTGAAATACGACCCGTATTTCCTCCCCGCAGCGGCCGCGCTGATCGGAAAGGAAAGCGCCTCCTCACAGCTGAATTTTACAGCTATGTCGGAGATTCGCCTCAAGAACACCCTGGAGGTCGCGCTCGTTCTCGATAACTCCGGTTCGATGGACTACACCGGCACGGGCACCGGCAAGAAGCGCATGGCCCTGCTTCAGCAGGCGGCGACGCAGCTCGTGGACAACATGTCCAAGCAGGCCGAGCAAATGAAGCAGATCGAAAAACCGGTTCAGTTCGCTATCGTGCCATTTGCAGCGTCGGTGAACGTCGGCCCGGCCAATGTCAAAGAAACATGGCTGGACCAAAACGGCGTATCGCCGGTCCATTACGAAAACTTCGACGTCGCCAACACCATCACGCTTTCAGCGACAAAAGAGATCAAGCTCGTCGGTTCCACGCTCAAGAAAGTCGGCACTGGCTGGGGCGCCGCCAATGGCGCGCCATTCACCCGATTTTCGCTGTATGAAGACATGCAGGTCTACGCCAACTCCGGCAAGACCCAGACCAAACAGTTCACGAGCTGGGGTGGTTGCGTCGAATCGCGGCCAGCGCCCTACAACTCACTCGACACAACGCCAACGTCATCGAAGCCGGAAACCTATTTCGTACCGATGTTTGCGCCCGACGAATGGGACACGACCAAGAGCGGCAGCAAGTCCTACAACGCCCTCAACAATTGGTGGCCTGACATTGGCAACTCCAGCACGTTCACGACGACGAACGCGCCAACCCGTCTGCGGGACGTCTCGAAGTACTATACAAACGTTCAAAGCTACGGGACGACTGCGCCCCTCGACAGCGGGCCGCACTACAGCTGCAGCACACAGCCAATCACGCCATTGACCGACGTTTCCAAATCGGCCGGCCTTACCGCGATCAAGGCGGCCATCGCTGCCATGGTACCCGATGGCGCCACCAACGTGCCGGAAGGGCTCGCCTGGGGTTGGCGCGTGCTGTCGAGCAACCTGCCCTTCACCGGCGGCAGGCCGGAGACCGAGAGAGGCAATGACAAGATTGTCATCGTGCTGACCGACGGCGCCAACACTTACTACCCTCAAACCTATTTCAACGTAACGGACCTGGGCAACGTAAAGTCGAGCTACTCCGCCTACGGGTATGCGGGCCAGAAGCTGCCGGGCGGAAACGATCCCAGACTGTTCATGGATCAGCCGCAGGGCTTCGACAAAACGGCGCACACCACCGACAACTATACGCTCGCCATGAACAACCACATGGCTGCGACCTGCACCAACGCCAAGTCGGCAGGCATCATCATCATGACCGTTGCCCTCGATCTCGATCCGAAGGTCGGGACAACGGCAGAGAAAAAAGCGACCCAGTCGCAGATCGATGGGCTGACCACATGCGCATCGGATTCGCGGACCCGCCGCGACGCAAACGGCAAGCCGGTGAAGCTGTTCTTCAACACGACGTCGGGCGATCTGGTCGACACGTTCAAGAAGATCGCCGACGAATTGTCCAACCTGCGCATCGTCAGCTGACGCACCCAATACGGCCACCAAGAAAAAAGGCGCCCGGTGGGCGCCTTTTTCATTTCACACAAGCCTCGGCAATCAATCCATATGCGCCGCTGGCGCACCACCCGTCACCTGCGCCTTCGGCTTGCGCAGCAGGAATGCCAACGGGATGGCGCAGAGGGTGACGATCATCATCAGCTTGAAGTCGTCGACATAGGAGATCATCAGCGACTGGATGTTGACCAGCCCGTCGATCTGGGTGAGCGCCGTAGGGTCGCCCGCAGCCGCAGCCGGAGACAGAGCCGTCAAATTCGGGTTGAACGGCGTGATGTTGGCCGACAGCTCGGCATGGTTGATCTGGATGTTGCGCGACAGCACAACCGAGACGATGGAAATGCCGATCGACGAACCGATGTTGCGGACGAGGCTGAACAGGCTCGCGGCATCGGTGCGGTATTGCGGCGCGAGCGTCGCAAAGGCGATCGTCGACAGCGGCACGAACACGAGGCCAAGGCCGATACCCTGAATGACGCCGGTCGAGATGATAAGGAAGGCATCCATCTGGGGGGTGAACCCGGTCATGTAGTATAGCGAGGTCGCGGTGAAGGCGAGCCCGGTCACGACAAGGATACGTGCGTCAACGATGCGGACCAGGCGCCCCACCATCAGCATCGAGATCATGGTGCCGACGCCGCGCGGCGCCATCACCAGGCCTGTGGTGATGGTCGGATAGCCGTAAATGCGCGCCAGCATGGGCGGCAGCAGCGCAAGGCTCGCAAGCAGGATCACGCCGATCACGAAGATGAACACCAGGCCGGTCGCAAAATTGCGGTCGGTGAAGATCTTCGGGTCGATGAAGGTGTTCTTCGACGTCGCCATATGGACGATGAAGATCCAGAAGCCGGTGATCGACAGGCCGAGTTCGATCCAGATTTCGACCGACGAGAACCAGTCGACTTCGGCGCCTCGATCGAGCATCAACTGCAGCGCGCCGACACCCAGAGACAGCATGGCGAAGCCGAAGAAATCGAAGCCGCGCAGGCGCTTGGCCACGGCCGGCAGATAGACGGCAGAGCCCAGGAAGGCGGCGATGCCGACCGGCAGGTTGATGAAGAAAACCCAACGCCAGTTGAAGCTCTCAGTCAGCCAGCCGCCGAGGGTCGGGCCGATGATGGGGCCGACCATGATGCCGGCGCCCCACATGGCCATGGCCTGGCCGTGGCGTTCCTTGGGGTTGATGTTGAGAAGGAAGGTCTGGCTCAACGGCACGATCGAGGCACCGAACACGCCCTGGAGCAGGCGGAACAGCACCATGGACTCGAGATTCCAGGCAACGCCGCACATCATCGAGGTGATGGTGAAGCCGGTCACTGAGACCAGAAACAGCTGCTTGGCGCCGAAACGGTCGGCCAGCCAGCCGGTCAGCGGCGTCATGATGGCCGCCGCCACGATGTAGGACGTCAGCACCCAGTTGATGGTGTCCTGCGAGGCGCCGAGATCGCCTACCATCGACGGCAGGGCGACGTTTGCGATGGTGGTGTCGAGCACCTGCATGACCGTCGCCAGCATGATGGCGATGGTGATCAGGCCGCGATGCGGCACCTCGGTGAAGGACTTGTCGGCTGGTTGGCTCATGCGAGCGACCTTGAACTAACGGGGTCGTCAGACGGCGACCGGACCATCAAAATTCCAGCACGGCCGCAAAACGGCCGGGGCTGTCAACAAACTCAGCTGGCGCAGCCTTTGCTTTACTCGGCGGCGGCCGCGTGCCCGAAGACCGAGCCGAAACCGCGCGACACCCCGGTGTCGATCGACACGGTAGCGCTCATGCCGGTGCGCAGCGCGATATCGGCATCAGCAGTCTCGACCTTGACGCGCACCGGGATACGCTGTGTCACCTTGACCCAGTTACCGGTGGCGTTCTGGGCCGGCAGCAGCGAGAACTCGGCACCGGTGCCGGCACCAATGGCCTGGACCGTGCCGTGGAAGGTGCGGTCGGGATAGGTATCGAGCACGATCTCGGCCTTCTGGCCGGGCTTCATGTTGGTGAGCTGGGTTTCCTTGAAATTGGCCTCGACCCAGGTGTCGCCAGTTTCGACCAGGCTGAACAGCGGGGTGCCGACACCGACGAACTGGCCGACCTTGAACGAAGCCGCCTGGGAGACCGTGCCGTCGGCAGGCGCACGCACCGTCGTCTGGGCCAGGTTGTAGGCAGCCTTGTCGCGCGCGGCCTGCGCCGACAAGACCGTTGGATGCTGGTCGGTTGCGATGTCGGGGTTACCGCCAAGCGCGGCCTTGGCGCTGGCAATACCCTGAACGGCTGCGCTGTGCTGTTCCTTGGCCTTGTCGAGGTCCATGCGTGCCTCGTCCAGCGACGACTTGGTGTTGACGCCCTTGGCGACAAGGTCGTTGCTGCGGTCGAACTGCGACTGCGCATAGTCGAGACCGCTGGCGGCAACGCGTTCCTGGGCAACGGCCTGGCTGTAGGCAGCGCGCAGCTGTTCGACATTGAGCCGCGCTGCGGCCAGCGCCGCGTCGGACTGTGCAAGGGCGATCTGGTAGGGCTGCGGGTCGACCTCGAACAGCACATCGCCGGCCTTGACCAGCGTGTTGTCGGTCACGTCGACCTTGACGATGCGCCCGGCAGCCTCAGAGGCGATGCTCACCCTGGCCTGCCGCAGATTGGCGTTCTCGGTTTCCTGGTAGCGTCCGCCGGTGACCCAGTAATAGCCGCCGCCGACCACCAGCGCGAGCGGCAGCGCCGCCATCAGCACGAAGCGGCCACGCTTCTTGGGCGCGGGCGCAGGGGCAGCGATCGCAGGCTGCGGCTGGCTCGCCGGGCTTTCCAGTTCGACCTTGGCGCTGTTGTCGTTCACTTTCGCCACCGCGTTCATTTCTTCGCCTCTCTCAAATTGTTCGGCTCGGCCGCCTCGCCGGCGGAAAGGTTTTCGACGATGGTCCGCAAGCCATGAACTGTCGCCAGGCGCTCTTCGGTCGAAAGCCCGGCAAGTGCCCGTTCGTAGACTTCACCAGCAACCGCCCTGACCTCGGCAAACACGGCGCGCGTCTTCTCTGTCGGGAAGATCATGCGCACCCGCCTGTCGGCAGCACCCTGCCGGCGCTCGATCCAGCCGCCCTCTTCCATCCGGTCCAGCAACCGCGAAACGCTGATCGGCTCGATTTCAAGGAGCTCGGCAAGACGCGCCTGCGCCACGCCCTCTTCCTTGATCAGCCTGACCAGCAACCGCCACTGCGCCGCCGACAGCCCATATTCGCTGCCACGCTGCTCGAAGCAGCGCCGCATCAGCCGCGCTGCGTCGTGAATGAGGAAGCCCAGCCTTTCGATACCTTCGTTTTTCATGAGCGGCATATATTATAAGCATGCTCATCATTCAAGCACCCATTTTGCAGTGCAGTATGCCAGGACGATCACAATGTCGTGCCAATCTCAGGCGATTAGGGCAGCGTTAAACATGCGCGGCGAAAGTCGGGAAAAGGCTGCATCGATGTCAGAAGCACAGCGACCGCAAAACGGGCTGCCGAACCGTCGCCTGCTGCTGCAGGCGGCCGCGGGCTTCGGACTGCTCGCCGCGTGGCCTTCCCAGGCTGCGATCATGCCCACGGTCGATGAAGTGGCCTTCGACCCCGACCTGCCGGCGCTCGGAAATCCCGACGGCGATGTGACCGTCGTCGAGTTCGTCGACTACCAGTGCCCCTATTGCAAGCTCTGCTATATCGAGCTGCTGAAGGTCATGGACGAGGACAAGAAAATCCGGCTGGTGATGCGCGACTGGCCGATCTTCGGCGACACATCGCGCAATGCAGCATTGCTGGCGCTGGCGTCCCACGGCCAGGGGCGCTATGCGCAGGCCGTGCACGCACTGCTTACCAATCAGGACCGGCTCAGCGATCGTCGGACTACAGACCTTCTTGCCGGCGCAGGTATCGACGTGAACAGCGCACGCGGCGATCTCGAAGCCAGGCGACATCAGCTCGAAGCCCTGATAGATCGCAGCAACGCCCAAGCCACCGCGCTCCAGCTTCGCGGCACGCCCGGCTTCCTCGTCGGCAAGGCGCTCTACCGGCGCGGCATGACGGCGGACGACTTCCGCAAGGCGATCGCCCAGGCTCGGGCATAATTTCCCACGAAAATCCGCCTGTCGCGTAACTGTCGTTCCCTTGACAGTAAAAGGGCGAAAGACTATCTCACCGGCACGTTAGCACTCGCCCGAAGTGAGTGCTAACCAAGTCCGGCCAGGCCGGACCGAGGAACTCTCTCACTTGTTCACCGAGGACATTTCAAATGGCAAAGTCGAAGTTCCGCCCGCTTCATGACCGTGTGGTCGTTCGTCGGGTCGAATCCGAATCCAAGACCGCCGGCGGGATCATCATCCCCGATACGGCCAAGGAAAAGCCGCAGGAAGGCGAAATCGTCGCCGTCGGCTCTGGCGCTCGCGACGAAGCCGGCAAGCTGGTTCCGCTTGATGTCAAGGCTGGTGACCGCGTGCTGTTCGGCAAGTGGTCGGGCACCGAAGTGAAGCTCAATGGCGAAGACCTTCTGATCATGAAGGAATCCGACATCATGGGCATCATCGGCTAATCGCCACCCCATCCGCACCATCCAATCTGAAATTCGGGCTGCGTTTATCCAAAGCCCATCGAGGAGCTTAAAATGGCTGCCAAAGACGTAAAGTTCTCCCGTGACGCCCGCGAGCGCATGCTGCGCGGTGTCAACATCCTCGCCGACGCGGTGAAGGTGACCCTCGGCCCGAAGGGCCGCAACGTCGTCATCGACAAGTCGTTCGGCGCCCCGCGCATCACCAAGGACGGCGTCACCGTCGCCAAGGAAATCGAGCTTGAAGACAAGTTCGAGAACATGGGCGCGCAGATGGTCCGCGAAGTTGCTTCGAAGACCAACGACATCGCCGGCGACGGCACCACGACCGCTACCGTTCTGGCCCAGGCCATCGTTCAGGAAGGCCACAAGGCCGTTGCCGCCGGCATGAACCCGATGGACCTGAAGCGCGGCATCGACCTGGCTGTTGCCGAAGTCGTCACCCACCTCGTCAAGAGCTCGAAGAAGATCAAGACTTCGGAAGAAGTCGCTCAGGTCGGCACCATCTCGGCCAACGGCGAGAAGGAAATCGGCTCGATGATCGCGGAAGCGATGCAGAAGGTCGGCAATGAAGGCGTCATCACGGTTGAAGAAGCCAAGACCGCCGAGACCGAGCTCGAAGTCGTCGAAGGCATGCAGTTCGACCGCGGCTACCTGTCGCCCTACTTCGTCACCAACCCAGACAAGATGGTTGCCGAGCTGGAAGACGCCTATATCCTTCTCCACGAGAAGAAGCTCTCCAACCTCCAGGCCATGCTGCCGGTTCTCGAAGCCGTCGTGCAGACCTCCAAGCCGCTGCTCATCATCTCGGAAGACGTCGAAGGCGAGGCTCTGGCCACGCTCGTCGTCAACAAGCTGCGTGGCGGCCTGAAGATCGCTGCCGTCAAGGCTCCGGGCTTCGGCGATCGCCGCAAGGCCATGCTGGAAGACATCGCCATCCTGACCGGTGGCCAGGTCATCTCGGAAGACCTCGGCATCAAGCTCGAGAACGTCGGCCTCAACATGCTCGGCCGCGCCAAGAAGGTGTCGATCTCCAAGGAGAACACCACCATCGTCGACGGCGCCGGCAAGAAGGCCGAGATCCAGGGCCGCGTTGCCCAGATCAAGCAGCAGATCGAAGAGACCACGTCGGACTACGACAAGGAGAAGCTGCAGGAACGTCTCGCCAAGCTGGCAGGCGGCGTTGCCGTCATCCGCGTCGGCGGTGCGACCGAGATCGAAGTCAAGGAGCGCAAGGACCGCGTCGATGACGCCCTGAACGCGACCCGCGCTGCGGTTGAAGAAGGCATCGTTCCCGGTGGTGGCGTGGCCCTGCTGCGTTCGTCGCTCGCCATCAAGTCTGTCGGCGAAAACTCCGACCAGGTCGCCGGCATCAACATCGTCCGTCGCGCTCTGCAGGCTCCGGCCCGCCAGATCGCTTCGAACGCTGGCGCTGAAGCCTCGATCGTTGCCGGCAAGATCCTCGAGAACAAGACGGCTACGTTCGGCTACAACGCCCAGACCGGCGAATACGGCGACATGATCGCTTTCGGTATCGTCGATCCGGTCAAGGTTGTCCGCACGGCTCTGCAGGACGCTGCTTCGGTCGCTGGCCTGCTGGTCACCACCGAGGCTATGATCGCCGAAGCCCCGAAGAAGGACACCGCCGGCGGCATGCCGGGCGGTATGCCTGGCGGCGGCATGGGCGGCATGGGCGGCATGGACTTCTAAGAAGTCCATAAAGCACGCTCATGATCTAAGATTGCTCAAGCCCGCGAGCGGGCTTGAGTGGCGGCATGGACTTCTAAGAAGTCCTGTTTCCAGAAGCATACGGAAAGGGCGCCTTGGGCGCCCTTTTTGTTTGGCGGCAGGCTTAGCGCACGATTGTTCTTCGAACATTAACCGCAACGACAATAGTCAACAGAACGCGACGCCTTACATACTTCTGTCGAAACGAGCTCTTTACCAAACCTCAGCTTACTTGAGCCACTTGCAAGCAAAGGGCTCTCGTCATGAACTTGCTCTTCGGTTTTTCAGGACGCATCGGCCGCGCGCAATGGTGGCTGGCACAGTTGGCCATAGCCTTGATACTGGGCCTCGGAGCAGGCGTCGTCTATGTGATTGCGATCAATGGCGCACCACTGCCGAACCCCGATCCGCGGAAGCTGACCGGCGAATTGGGCAGCGTGTTGCTGGTCGTCCTTGCAGCCATCGGTCTTGCCCTCTGGGTCAACCTGGCATCGACGGTGAAACGCTTCCACGATCGAGACAAGTCCGGTTTCTGGTGCCTGATCTTCCTGATTCCTTATATCGGCGCGATCTGGCAGATCGTCGAATGCGGATGTCTTCCGGGCAGCCGCGGATCGAACAACTATGGCCCGCCAAATGGACCGGGCCTCGACACTATCCTTGGCGATCTTGAAAACGCTGTGCACGCACAGCATCGGCGCGCCGAGAGACCGCAAACGGTTCCGCTCGCCCCTGCCCCGCAGGCCAGCATGGCTCAACCAAGACGCGCGGCACCTTCCGGCTTTGGACGACGCGGCCTGTCCTGACGCCTGCACAGCGTAATTGACGGCAGGCTTTGGCCGGCCTAGTGAGCGCGCAGGGCATGAAGGGCCCGCCGCCCGCAGCGCAAGCACGGCAAAGCCCTCACCTGTGTCAGTCGAAACCGATGCATCAGACCAATGGAAATGCGGACCACATTTGATCTCCGTTTGATGCGTTTCCGGAGACGACGAAATGACTGGATCGGGTTGCCTCAAGCATTAGTGAGCGCGCACGACGGATACGCCCCTGTCGGCGAAGGCAGCAATTCGCTCGTCCGCAACGCCGCTCTCGACAATGAGCGTCGCGATGTCGCCGAGCCCGCCGATCTGGAACGGCGACACGGCACCAAGCTTGTCGTTCGTGGCCAGCACGGCGGTCTCCGCCGAACAGGAAACAAGCTGCCGTTTGATGACCGCCTCTTCCATGTCGCCCGTGGTTAGCCCCGCAGTTGGATGCACGCCCGTCGCGCCGAGGAAAAAGAGATCCGCGCGAATGCGTGAGATCGTCTCTGCGGTCAGCGCCCCGACAGTCACCATCGAGTGACGGAACAGCCTGCCGCCGATGATCATGACATCGACCTGCACCCTGTCCTCCAGCGCAACCGCAATCGAAGGGCTATGGGTGATGGCGGTAAAGCGGGCCCCGACCGGCAGGTGCCGGATGATTTCCAGGTTCGACGTCCCGCCATCAAACACCACCGTCATGCCGTCCTCGATTAAGGTCGCGCCCACCTTTCCGAGTGCAACCTTGGCGTCCGGCGCAATCCCGCGACGCTCATGGATCGGAACCGTGGTTGGCGAGACCGGCATTGCGCCGCCATGGACGCGCAGCAGCAATCCCTCGGCAGCGAGTTCCCTGAGGTCGCGCCGGATGGTGTCTTCCGAAAGCTCCAGCTCGTGACTGAGATGCTTGGCGACGATCTGCCCGTCCCTGGCCAGGAGATCGAGGATCAAACGCTTGCGTTGGCTTGTGAGCACTTTGAGGTTCCGTCCACCCTGCGATGCCACACGATATTGCACGGTCACGCATGATGCCATAATAATATCGTGCAGATTCGTGCAACATCTGGAGATATCATGGACACTCCGACGAAACCGATGCTCATCCTGATCGCAGGTCCTTACCGCTCCGGCACCGGCGACGACCCCGTCAAGATGGAGGAAAACCTGAGCCGTCTTGAAAGTGTCGCCGTTCCGCTGTTTCGCGCCGGTCACATACCAATGATCGGCGAATGGGTGGCGCTGCCACTCGGACGGCAGGTCGGCTCGAAGGGCGCCGGCGATCCGCTCTACGACGAGTTCGCTTATCCGGTGGCCGACAGGCTGCTGCGCCATTGCGATGCCGTGCTACGGTTGCCCGGGGCATCGAAAGGGGCGGATGAGGATGTGCGGCTGGCCAGGGAGCGCGACCTCGAGGTCTATTTCGACCTTTCCGAAGTGCCCGGCATGGCCTGATGGAACCAGGCAACGCGGAAGTGGCTTGCGGGTGCCTGACAAAAGGGCGCGCCTTCTGGCGCCTTTTTTGTTTGGCGACCTGTAGCAATTGACAGCAGGCTTTGGCCGGCCTAGTGAGCGCGCAGGGCATGAAGGGCCCGCCGCCCGCAGCGCAAGCACGGTAAATCCTTCCCCTGTGCCAGTCGAAACCGACGCATCAGACCAATGGAAATGCGGGCCCCATTTGATCTCCGTTTGATGCGACTCCGGAGACGACGAAATGACCTCCCTCGACCCTAAAGGCGCGAACCCCTTTCTTCGCGCGCCCTTGCCCGGCCTCTTTCTCAGAACCGCCGCGCCGATCATCCTGATTATGGCCACCAACGGCCTTTTGGCCATCGTCGACGCTTATTTCCTGGGCGAATATGTCGGGCCCGACGCGCTGGCGGCGGTGACGCTGATGTTCCCGGCCTTCATGCTGCTCGTTGCGCTCTCGACCCTGGTGGCAAGCGGCATGGCGAGCCAGCTCGCCCGCCTGCTCGGCGCCGGCCAAACGACACAGGCCCGCGAGACATTCCTCGACGCGCACGGCCTGGCGCTTGTCATATGCGCCCTGGTCGTCGCGGGCTTCCTGCTCGTGGGCAAGGATCTGGCGTTCTGGCTCGCCAATGGATCCGAACCGCTGGCGGCGATGGGATATACCTACATCTCCATCCTGATCTGGTGTTCGCCCTTGATGTTCGCGCTGTCGCTCAATGGCGACGGCTTGCGCAGCGAGGGACGGCTCGGACTTGTGGCTGCGGCCAGCTTCCTGACCTCCATCGCCAACGCTGCAATGAACTACGTGCTGATCGTCGGCTTCGACTACGGCGTCGCCGGCTCGGCAATCGGCACGGCTCTGGCACAGATGGCAGCGGTGGTCTTCATCATCGTCTACCGCCTGCGCGCCGGCACGGTGCTCCAATACATGCCGATACCGTCGCTGCGCTGGACCTCGGCATGGCGTCAGCTTCTGACACTCGGCGCGCCGCAAAGCCTGAGCTTCATCGGCATTTCGCTGCTTGCCACCGTCGTCATCTATTCGAATCAGGTCTGGGAGGGCGATGCCTACGCCGCAACCGTGGCGGCTTACGGCATCATCACGCGGATCATGACATTCGCCTTCCTGCCTCTGCTCGGGTTGAACATGGCGATGCAGACGATCGTCGGCAACAATTTCGGCGCAAGGCTCTGGGACCGGTCGGACGCCGGCCTGACGCTGGGCTTGTTGCTGGCGCTCGCCTATTGCGTCATTTTCGAAGCCGTCATGCTGCTGACCCATGGCAGCCTTGGCTCGATCTTCGTGGACGACATGGCAACGCAGCGGGAGGTGGCGCGCATCCTGCCGATGACCGTCGCGCTTTACGTCGTCGCCGGCCCGGTGATGATCCTGTCGGGCTATTTCCAGGCGATCGGCGACGCAAAACGGGCCATCCTGCTCAGCATCGCGCGCACCTATGCGTTTGCAATACCGCTGACATTGGGCTTGCCGCATCTCATGGGCGAACGCGGCATCTGGTTGGCCGGGCCTGCGGCCGAACTGCTGATGGTTCTGCTTGTCTCTGTCCTGCTCGTTCATAGCAGGGCAAAGGCAGGGTTTTCGTGGGGCCTATTCCGGGCCCGCAGCGAGGCCGCTGGAGCCTGAGCCGCACTGCCGGAAAAATTCCGCAAATTTTATTCAAATCGACGGAACCTTTCGGCAGCTTGCGCATTTATGCGTGGTCCGAGGCACGTCCGGATGGAGAAATCCTGAAGGAAAACCAAAGGACGCATAGGACGCCTCCCAGCATTCTCCAAAGATGCGGGAGGCGTTCTGGTTCAGGCACCTGCTGAACTTTGGGAAATGCCGACCCGCTGAAAAAAGCCCCGGCACCCCAAACCCTTGCCACCTCCAGGCCACCCCGTAAAAGCCGGCATGCACCCCGCGAAGGCTTTGAACCGATTAGGATTCCGCGCGGGGCCAATCTCCCCTTGATGCCTTGTGTGCAACGCGATACGCCGATGCCCGAAACGCGTTTTTTCGGAGACCTGACGTGACAGCCCAGAAGACCAGAACCGAGACCGACACCTTCGGACCGATCGAAGTCGCCACCGACCGCTACTGGGGTGCGCAAGCTCAGCGTTCGCTGGGCAACTTCAAGATCGGCTGGGAAAAGCAGCCTCTGTCGGTCGTCCGCGCTCTCGGCATCGTCAAGCGCGCCGCCGCCGAAGCCAACATGGCGCTCGGTCGCCTCGACCCCAAGATCGGCAACACCGTTGTCGCCGCTGCCCAGGAAGTCATCGACGGCAAGCTCAACGACCACTTCCCGCTGGTCGTCTGGCAGACCGGCTCGGGCACGCAGTCGAACATGAACGCCAATGAGGTGATCTCCAACCGCGCCATCGAGATGCTGGGCGGCGAGATGGGCTCGAAGAAGCCGGTCCATCCCAACGACCACGTCAATATGAGCCAGTCGTCGAACGACACCTATCCGACGGCCATGCACATCGCCTGTGCCGAGCGCATCGTCCACGACCTTCTGCCGGCGCTGAAGCACCTGCATGCCGCTCTCGACAAGAAGGCGCGCGAATTCGACCACATCATCAAGATCGGCCGCACCCACACCCAGGATGCGACGCCGCTGACGCTGGGCCAGGAATTCGGCGGTTATGCCGCCCAGGTCGCCTCGTCGATCAAGCGCATCGAACTGACCCTGCCCGGCCTGCAGGAACTGGCCCAGGGCGGCACCGCCGTCGGCACCGGCCTCAATGCACCTGTCGGCTTCGCCGAGAAGGTCGCTGAGAGCATTGCCGCGATCACCGGCATCGCCTTCGTCACCGCGCCAAACAAGTTCGAAGCGCTTGCCGCCCACGATTCCATGGTCTTCTCGCACGGCGCCATCAATTCGGCCGCCGCTGCCCTGTTCAAGATCGCCAACGACATCCGCTTTCTCGGTTCGGGCCCGCGTTCGGGCCTCGGCGAGCTGTCTCTGCCCGAGAACGAGCCGGGCTCGTCGATCATGCCGGGCAAGGTCAATCCGACCCAGTGCGAGGCACTGACCCAGGTCTGCGTCCAGGTGTTCGGCAACAACGCAGCGCTCACCTTCGCCGGCAGCCAGGGCCATTTCGAGCTCAACGTCTACAACCCTGTGATGGCCTACAACTTCCTGCAGTCGGTGCAGCTGATGGCCGATGCGGCAGTGTCGTTCACCGACAATTGCGTCGTCGGCATCGAAGCCCGCGAGGACAACATCAAGGCGGCCCTCGACCGCTCGCTGATGCTGGTCACCGCCCTTGCCCCGACCATCGGCTACGACAACGCCGCCAAGATCGCCAAGACCGCGCACAAGAACGGCACCACGCTGCGCGAGGAAGCGCTGGCAACCGGCCTCGTCAGCGCCGAGGACTATGACCGGATCGTCCGCCCCGAGGACATGACCCGTCCCGGCTGATCCCTGGCGAGCAGATCCCTTCATACGGCGCGGCAGTCACATGCCGCGCCGTTTCCTTATGGAGACCAACGATTCGTCCCAATGCAGATTTCGAGCAAACCTTTCCATTAGTGAACGATCTGTCGACACATTCGCGTCTTTAGTGAACAGTCGGCATGGACTAGATGTGGGCCATCGAAATTCACGGAGCCCACGCACATGTCCAACGCTTCTCTCACGTCCGAAAAGGCTGGCCTCGGCGCCGGCGCCCCTGCCCTCATCCTCCTCGGCCGCGTCCTTCTGTCGGTCATCTTCATCCTCGCCGGCTTCGCCAAGCTGACGGCCATCGGTGGCACCGCGGCCTGGTTCGGCAGCCTCGGCCTACCGCTGCCGACCGTAACGACGGTCGTCGTCGGTCTGGTTGAACTCGTCGGCGGCATCGCCATCCTGTTCGGCTTCAAGACCCGCGTCGCTGCAATCCTGCTCGCCGTCTTCACGCTGGCCGCGACCGCCGTTGCCCACCTCGATTTCGCCGACCAGGTGCAGGTGATGTTCCTGCAGAAGAACCTGGCCATCGCCGGCGGCCTGTTCGTGCTGGCAGCGTTCGGCGCAGGCGCCCTGTCGGTCGACGGCCGCCGCAGCTAACCGATACGAATTCCTCCCAAGAAATGGCCCGGGCTCGTCCCGGGCTTTTTTCATGCGCGATCGAGGGCCAAAGTTCTCCGACTGATGACTTTGCTCCGCCGCAGGTGCATCCTGAACGCGGTGGAGGCCGCCAATGCTCAGGAACCTGTCTCTTCTCGCCGCCCGCATCCTGGTCGCCGTGCTGTTCCTGCCGTCGGGCTTCCAGGCACTCACGAACTTTTCCGGCACGACTGGCTATTTCGGTGGGCTCGGCTTTCCGATGCCGGCATTCTTCGCCCTTGCGGTCCCGCTGTTCGAGATAGCAGGTGGTGCGGCGATCCTGCTCGGCCTCCAGACGCGACACGTCGCGCTGGTGCTCGCAGCCTTCACAATCGCGGCCGGCTTCATCGGCCATTACGGCCAGGGTGACGGCGATCCCATGCTCACATTCCTGCACGTGCAGATGCTGATGAAGGACATCGCGATATCAGGCGGCCTGCTCGCGCTGTCAGTCGCGGGAGCAGGCGCCCTATCGGTTGATAGGTCGTAGCGGCCGCTACTTCACCGCCGTGCTTGGACCATCCTCGACGGCAAGCACCAGACGACGGCCCGTCACCTTGGCGAGTTGAGCCAGGCGTCCGGCCGGACGTTCGCCATAAAGCTGGCCGAACTCGGACGGGATCACCAGCGCCAAAACCCCACCGCCTCTGTCTTCCCAGCGCAGCTTGGGCATGACGCCGGGCATCGAGGCGGTCAGCAGATAGACCACCCGCATCATCGCCCCGAGGATACGCGCCCGCTCGAGATAGCGCGGCGTCGCCAGTTCCTTGAGCTCCGGCGCGTAGCTGTCATTGAAGACGCCATCGTGGCGGAACAGGTTGGCCAGTGCCAGGAAGGCGCGGCCAGGATGGTCGACGCCGATGAAGGAGGCGTGAGCGATGATGTTGAGCGACTGCCTCCCGCGATATTCGGGATGCGCCCTCCAGCCGATGTCGGCAAGCAGGCAGGCAGCGTGGCGATAACGCGATTCTTCCTCGGTCTCCTCGATGCCGAAGGCGGCGAAGGACTGCTTCGTCCACTCGGTCAGCTCATGCGCGTGGCGCACCGAGCGTGCCCGCAGCAGCGCCAGTTCCTCGGCAGCCGAGATCAGCGGATCGCCGCGGCGCTCGTCGTCTTCGAGCAGCGAATACAAGAACCCTTCGCGGACGCCGAGAGCCGAGACGACGATCTGCGACGGCTGCATCGCCGCGATGATCTCCAGCAACACGACAGCACCATAAGGCAGCAGCGTGCGGCGGTTCTTGGAGACGCCCTCGATACCTTTGACCTTTTCGATGTCGCCGCGGGCCACCTGCTTCAGGAACGGGACCAGGGTCGCCGGATCCATCGGATAGTGGTGCATCACCTCAAGGGGATAGTTGGTGGCGTTCATGTGCAGCCGGGCGAGATTTCGCCAGGTACCGCCAACTGCATAGAAGGTCCTGCCCTGCCCGCCCTTGAGCAGCTTGGCGCGGGCAAGCTCGGAATGCGCGATCTTGGCCGCCTGCACCGGCGAGCTCTTGGCCATGTCCTGCAGGCGCAGGCCGCCAAGCGGCAAGGTGATGCCTTCGCCGATCTCCTCGCCCTTGACGTCGACCAGCTCAAGGCTGCCGCCGCCCAAGTCGCCAGCTATGCCGTCAGCCGGATGGAAGCCGGAAATGACACCAAGCGCCGAGAAATAAGCTTCCTCACGCCCGGTCAGCACGCGGATTTCGGTGCCAAGCACCTCCTCGGCACGATGGATGAAGTCCGGACCGTTGACCGCCTCGCGAGCGGCTGCGGTCGCCAGCACATACATCTTGTCGGCACCCGCCTGCTCCGACAGCGCCCGGAAGCGCCGGAACTCCTCCATCGAGCGGGTCACGCCTTCAGGATCGAGCTTGCCGGTGGAGACGATGCCGCGGCCGAGGCCAGCCAGCATCTTTTCGTTGAACAGCAGGGTCGGCGAGCGCGCCAACCCTTCATAAACAACGAGACGAATGGAGTTCGAGCCGATATCGATGATCGACAGCGGTCGGCGGTCCTTGAGCCGGCCCTGCGAGAGTTCTGCCATCAGCCGGCCGTCGCCTCCGCCTTCTTGCGGCGTTTGAACTGGGCAATGCGCTTGGGCGCATGAGACTTCAGCGCGTCACCCCGTCCGGAAAGGCTCGGATTGGTCATGAAATATTCCTGCGCATTGAACGGCTCTTCACCCTCGTCGAGCGTTATCCGCCGTGAGGTTCCATCCGCCAATACTTCGAAACTTTGCTGGTTGTCCATGATATTTCCCAGCATGACCTGCCCCAGCACCTGCTCGTGCACGGTCGAATGCTTGGCGATCGGCACCATGCATTCGACACGGCGGTCGAGATTGCGCGGCATCAGATCGGCCGAGCTGATGTAGACGATGGCCTCGTCCGAAGGCAGGCCGTGGCCATTGCCGAAGCAATAGATGCGGCTGTGCTCAAGGAAGCGGCCAACGATCGACTTGACGCGGATGTTCTCCGACAGGCCGGGAACCTGCGGTCTGAGACAGCAGATTCCGCGTACCACCAGATCGATCTCGACGCCGGCGCGGCTCGCCTCGTAGAGCGCATCGATGGTGATCGGATCGACCAGTGAGTTCATCTTCATCCAGATCTGCGCCGGCTTGCCGGCCTGGGCGTGCTCGATCTCGTCGGCGATGTGCTTGAGAATCCTGCTCCGCAGCGTGTAGGGCGACAGCGCGATGCACATTTCCTCTGCCGGCTCGGCGTAGCCGGTGATGAAGTTGAATATCTGGGCCACGTCGCGGGCAATGGCCGAGTCGGTGGTGAAGAAGGACAGGTCGGTGTAGATGCGCGCGGTAATCGGGTGATAGTTGCCGGTGCCAAGATGGACGTAGTTGCGCAGGCGGCCGTCCTCGCGTCGCACCACCAGCGACATCTTGGCGTGCGTCTTGAGCTCCAGGAAACCGAACACAACCTGCACGCCGGCACGCTCGAGATCGCGGGCCCAGCGGATGTTGGCCTCTTCGTCGAAGCGCGCCTTGAGCTCGACAAGTGCGGTCACCGACTTGCCGGCTTCGGCCGCATCTATCAGCGCACGCACGATGGGACTGTCGTTCGAGGTACGGTACAGCGTCTGCTTGATTGCCACGACCTCGGGATCGAGCGCTGCCTGCCTGATGAACTGCACCACCACGTCGAAGGATTCGTACGGGTGGTGGACGACGAAGTCCTTTTCGCGGATCGCCGCGAAACAATCGCCGCGATGATCGCGGATACGCTCGGGGAAACGCGGATTGAAGGGCGGGAACTTGAGATCGTCGCGCGGCACGGCAACGATCTCGGAGATCTGGCTGATCGCCAAAGGACCGCTCAGGACGCTGACGCGGCTGGACGATACGCCGAGTTCGCTGGCGACGAACTCTCGCAACTCGGCAGGCATCTGGCTGTCGAACTCGATGCGGATCACCGAGCCGCGACGGCGGCGCTTCAGCGCGGTCTCGAACAGGCGCACCAGGTCTTCGGATTCTTCCTCGACCTCGATGTCGCTGTCGCGGATGATCTGGAACGTACCCGAGCCCTTCACCTCGTAGCCGGGGAACAGCTTGCCGATGAACAGGTTCACCGTTTCCTCGATCGGGATGAAGCGCACGGCGTGCTTGCGGTCGGGCAGACGGATGTAGCGGCGCAACGCAACCGGCAGGCGCAGCAAGGCCGTCATTTCCTCGCCGCCCTTGCGGTGGCGCAACTGCAGGGCGATGGAGAAGCCGAGATTGGGAATAAACGGAAACGGGTGCGCCGGGTCGATCGAAAGCGGCGTCAGCACCGGAAAGATCTGCTCCATGAAGTGGTCTTCGAGCCACTTCCGTTCTTCCTTCGTGAGCGCCCCTGCCGAGATCGTCTCGATACCCTCGGCCTTCAGCAGCTCCGCCAGGTTGGACAGGCTCTTCTGCTGGTCTTCCTGCAGGCGCTCGACCTCGAGCAGCAGCTGTTCGAGCTGCTGCTCCGGGGTGCGGCCGTCGGGGCTGCGGATGGTGATCCCCTCGCGCACCTGTCCGGCCAGGCCGGCGACGCGCACCATGAAGAACTCGTCGAGATTGGCAGCCGAGATCGACAGGAAGCGGACGCGCTCGAGCAGCGGATGATTGGGGTTCTGCGACTGCTCCAGCACGCGCCTGTTGAATTGCAGCCAGGAAAACTCGCGATTGACGAAACGGTCCGGGTTGCCGTCGGCGCCTTCAGTCCGCGACTTGTCATTGACGAAATCGGTATGGACCGGCTTCAACTGATTCATCTGCAACCCTTCCCCTATGCCGCGTGCCGCCGCTTATCCGGCTCAGATTATCCTCTGACAGGCAATTGCGACAGTTTCATTTCAGCATCTTGCAAACGCGGCGCTTATGATACAAAGCCTCCTCAATAGCGTTCCTTAGAAGGGAAAACTCCATGGCTGGCGGCTCCATCCCCCACTTCCAGAACGATGCTGGACACGCCGTGATCGAGATCGGCGTGAAGGAATTCATGTGCGTGGGCGCCAACCCGCCGTTCGACCATCCGCACGTCTTCCTAGACATGGGCGCCGACTCGGAAAAGGTCTGCCCCTACTGCTCGACGCTGTACCGCTATTCGGCACAGCTGAAGGCCACAGAGACCCAGCCGGCCGGCTGCCTCTACGTCGTCGACCGCGCGGCCTGACCACGGCGGTCGTGCATCCCCGACACATCGTCATTTCCGGGGCCGGCATCGCCGGCCTGACGGCGGCAATTGCCTTCGCCCGACGCGGCTTTGCAGTCCGCATCCTTGAGCGCGCGGCCGCGCTCGAAGAAGTCGGCGCAGGCTTGCAGATCTCGCCCAACGCGACCCGCATCCTCTCCCGCCTCGGCGTTCTCGACATTGTCGCTCCTTTGACCGTGCGGCCGGAAGCGGTGGTACTGCGCGACGCGACGACGCTGAAGGAGCGCGCGCGTGTGCCGCTCGGCGCTTCCGCCGAGCGCCGCTGGAAAGCGCCCTATCTCGTCGCCCACCGCGCCGACCTGCAAAGCGCCCTGCTCGCACGCGCCAACGAGATCGACAGCATCGAGCTTTCGCTCGGAACTTCGGTCACCGATGTTCAGCTTCGCAGTGACGGCATCACCGTTTCATTCGATCAGAACGGCATCAGCTCAGAAGTGAGCGCTTCGCTGTTCGTTGCGGCCGATGGCGTGTGGTCGCACAGCCGGCGCCTCGTCGGCCCCAACGAGAAGAGCCGTTTCAGTGGCTCGCTGGCCTGGCGCACCACGCTTCTGGCTGACAGTGATGCCGGCCGCCACTTTGCTGCGTTTAGCTCACCCGAGACGGTGACGACCTATCTGCATGGCGGCTTCCACCTGGTCGCCTACCCGATCCGCGCCGCCAGCGCGATCAATCTCGCGGCCTTCACCCCGGGACGGGCGATCACGGAACACTGGGCCGGCGAGACATCGCCCGATGCGTTGCGCCAGGCGATGCGCGACGCTGCTCCTCAGCTAGCGGAACTCGCCGACAAGGCTGCACCCTGGACCATCTGGCCGCTGCATACGGTCGATGCCAGCCGTCCCTGGACGTCACCGGGCGGCATCGCGCTAATCGGCGACGCGGCACACGCGATGACGCCTTTTGCGGCGCAGGGTGCGGCGATGGCAGTCGAGGACGCCTACATGCTCGCGGATGCGGTCGCCTCGGCAACGAACACTGCACAGGCGCTGTCCCAGTGGGAGGCCGCCCGCAAGCCGCGTGTCGCCAAGGTCGCACGGCGCGGCGCGCTCAACCACTTCGCCTGGAATGCGTCTGGCCCCGTCGCCTTGGCGCGCAACCTGTTTCTGAAGCTGAAGTCGCCTGATAGCCTCGCAGCCGACATGGACTGGCTCTATGGCTGGACGCCGCCGGGCTGGGCCGACGACGGGGCGTTGTAAAGGCCGAGCGACCAATTCAGGGTCACCGGCAGCGGGTTCCACCAGCCGGTGGTCAACCCCGCCTCGCGCAAGGCAGCAGCGGTCCAGGTGTTGCAGCCGGCGAATGCGTTGAACTTGCCATTCGCCTCGAAGAACCCGTCGAACGCACCATAGGCGACACCAGGGATCGACTGCGGTCCGTTCGGCCCTCGGGTAAAACTCGCCTCTATGAAAGCGAGCAGCGCCTCAAATCCCGCGTCACTGACGTCAAATCGGCTGACGGTCGGCTGCGGCAGCGCGATGCTGCCGGCAAGATCGACATGCATGACCGAGTCGTCGAGCGTGAATGCCGCCAGAACAGGCCCCAGCTTCAGTTCCGACCAGGTCGGGGTACCGATGTAAAAGGCCTTGCTGCCCCAGCCGAAGACAAGATAGCGCGCCTCAGGCAGGTCGGTCTGGATGCCGTTGTCACGCAGGAAGCCGAACCGTTGCAGCACCGCGGCGTCGATCGGCACGGCGATGTCGGTGTGGATCGGATTGGTGAGCACCAGGATGTGGCGTGGGCTAGCCTCGATAGGCGCCCCGCCCTGCAGCGGCCCCAGCAAGGGCCTGGGCATGAAGGTGCCCACAACCAGCGCGGCCAGCACCAACAGCACAATACGTGCCAGAATGCGAAGGGCCTTTCTCACCAACTCGTCTCGCTTCCCATGTCCTGAGCTGAACAAAAAAGCCCGGCCGTCGTGGGGCCGGGCTTTTTGATGCTTGCTGCCAGAGCTAATGCAGGATCTGGCTGAGGAAGAGTTTTGTGCGCTCGTGGCGCGGATGGTCGAAGAACTCGGCCGGGGTGTTCT
>NZ_JAMSHL010000118.1:0-268 GCF_026521175.1 Aminobacter sp. MET-1
GTTTATCGACGTCAACGTACCGAGCAAAGCCTTCGGCGAGTTGGTTGAGAGTGAGCGCCACACGCCCTCCTTGGCCGCCGAAGAAGTGCAGGCGCTGCTCGACAGCCAGGCCGATGTGGTGGTGCTCGACGCGCGCCGCTTCGACGAATACCAGACCATGAGCATTCCTACCGGCATCAGTGTGCCGGGTGCCGAACTGGTGCTGCGCGCCCGTGAACTGGCACCGGACCCGGCCACCCGTATCATCGTCAACTGCGCCGGGCGTACC
>NZ_JAMSHL010000119.1:0-267 GCF_026521175.1 Aminobacter sp. MET-1
GGAGCCTGATGGCCGATGTGTTCGATGGTGCCCAGGCCCGCCGGCTGTTCGCGTCCATCGCCGCGGGCGCAAGCGTCGGCGGGTTGTGCGGGCCGCTGCTGAGCGCTCTGTTGATCGGCACCATCGGCGAATCCGGGCTGATGCTGATGGCCGCCGTGCTGCTCGCTGCGGCCATGGCACTCAAGCGCTACCTGATGGCCTGGCGTGAACGCCAGGGCGCCGGGCGGCCGGGAGCGGCGCCCAGCGAGAGCCCGCGCAGGCCGGTGC
>NZ_JAMSHL010000120.1:0-265 GCF_026521175.1 Aminobacter sp. MET-1
TCGACTGCCGTGCCGGGCGAGGATGGTCGAGCGGAAGCGGCAGCAGCTCGGGTAGATCCGCGAGAGTGGACTTCCAGAACTCCAGCTGCTGTGCTGCCACCGAGCTCGGGTCGGACTCGTCGCCGAGAACCGAGCGTTGCCACATCGCGAAATCGGCGTACTGAACGTCGAGCGGTGCCCACATCGGAGCTACTCCCGACACGCGAGATCCGTACGCCACCATGACGTCTCGGGCCAGCGGTGCCATGGACGCGCCGTCGGCGGC
>NZ_JAMSHL010000121.1:0-263 GCF_026521175.1 Aminobacter sp. MET-1
GGTCAGTACCGGCGAGTCGAGCATCACCACGCCGCGGTACAGCTCGGGGCGGAGCAAGGCCGCGTGGTAGTGCAGCACGCCACCGAGGGAATGACCGACGCCCCAGACCGGCTCGTCGCCGCCTTCCAGGTGGTGGATCAGTTCGGCGACCAGGTTCGCCCAGTTGTCGTCCACGGGAAAGCGCGGATCGTGGCCATGCTGCTCCAGATGGCGTACCTGATAGTCCGGCGCCAGGGCGGCGAACAGCTTGCCGTAGGTGGCCG
>NZ_JAMSHL010000122.1:0-263 GCF_026521175.1 Aminobacter sp. MET-1
GTTCCGTGAGGTGAAACTGGCGCGTGCCCATGCCGGCAAGCTGGAAAACATCTTCGAGAACATGGGCCAGGAAGAGAAGAAGACCCTGAACATCGTCCTCAAGGCCGATGTGCGCGGTTCGCTCGAGGCTCTGCAAGGCTCGCTCAGCGGCCTGGGCAACGACGAAGTGCAGGTCCGCGTGGTCGGTGGCGGCGTCGGTGGCATCACCGAGTCCGACGCCAACCTGGCGCTGGCTTCCAACGCGGTGCTGTTCGGCTTCAACG
>NZ_JAMSHL010000123.1:0-263 GCF_026521175.1 Aminobacter sp. MET-1
GTTGTAGCAACAGGGTGCGACCGCCAGCTGCTCGCAGCCCTTGCGGCTGGCAAGCTGCAGCAGCCGCACGTGCAGCTCGCCACAGGCGTGCAGGGCTACCGGCGTGTGCTCCGCGAGCAGGCGTTCGCTGCAGTCCGGCGCGAGCACGTCTTGCTGCAGGTGCGCTGCGTTCAGTCGCAGTCGTGCGCTCATCGCTTGGCCCGATTCGACCAGGGCCGGGTCGTATTCCAGGCAGGTCAGTTGCTGACCGCCGTGGCTCAGCC
>NZ_JAMSHL010000124.1:0-262 GCF_026521175.1 Aminobacter sp. MET-1
GCTCGGTTCAGGGCCATACATTCCCCATAACACGAACGTCAGTAGCGCTATTGCCACGACAACGACCACGAAATAGCCTGCAACACTATCGGCGAGTCGTTGCATAGGCGCGCGGGAGCGCTGCGCCTGCGCGACCATTTGTACGATTTGAGACAACATCGTGTCGCTGCCGATTTTTTCGGCACGCATAATCAGGCTCCCGCTGGTATTGATCGTTGCGCCAATCAACGTGTCTCCTGCACGCTTTGTCACAGGTAAGGGC
>NZ_JAMSHL010000125.1:0-262 GCF_026521175.1 Aminobacter sp. MET-1
GCCAATGACCTTCCCACAACCATAACAGCGAGAACCTGCCGAAGGGCATCATCTGACTGCATTAAGTGAACCAGAGTCTCTACCTGATAACCCTGAACGGCGGTAACCTCGGTGACCGTCGCTTCCGTTTGGGCAGCTTTTATATGCCCACCACTTCAGGGGTCTCCATGGAAAGAATCACCTTAAAACCGTTGCTCCTTGCCGCCGGCCTCCTGGCCTTGATGCCGACCGCTCAGGCGGCGACTACCCTGGTCTACTGCTC
>NZ_JAMSHL010000126.1:0-262 GCF_026521175.1 Aminobacter sp. MET-1
CGGTGCAGCGTCATGGTCGGCCGTTTCGTTCCGATGGCACGCCCTGCGACCCCGATTTCATCATCGTCGGCTACGGCAAGGTCGGCGGCCTGGAGTTCGGCCACGGCTCGGATCTGGACCTGGTGTTTATCCATGATGGCGATCCGCAGGCCGAGACCGACGGCGCCAAGCCCATCGACGGCGCGCAGTTCTTCACCCGCCTGGGCCAGCGCATCATCCACCTGCTGACCACCCAGACCACCTCCGGCGCGCTGTACGAGGT
>NZ_JAMSHL010000127.1:0-261 GCF_026521175.1 Aminobacter sp. MET-1
CTTCGAGGCCATGCGCCGGGCGCAGCGGGAGATCTTGCTGGAGACCTTTATTCTGTTCGAAGACAAGGTTGGCAATGAGCTGCAAGGCATCCTGATTGAGGCGGCGCAGCGTGGCGTAAAGGTGATCGTCAGCCTCGATGGCTTTGGCTGCGGCGAACTGAGCCCTGCCTTTCTCAGTGAGCTGGCCGAGGCCGGGGTGACGGTGCAAATGTTTGACCCGGCAGCGAAGATAGTGGGCATTCGCACCAACTGGTTCCGTCG